>DATGSB010000252.1:0-8417 GCA_035303045.1 Actinomycetaceae bacterium
CCACGAACGAAGCGCGTCGACCCCGCGGGACGCCCCCCGTGCGCATCCTCGCCGGGCAGGCAGGCAGCGACGAGGCGGCCCGCACCATGCGTGCCTACCTCAACGAGCTGGCCGAGCGCCTTGACACTTCGGTCGACCCGATGCTGGCCGAACGCGTCGATCCGGCCGAAGTCACCCCACCGCGCGGGGACTTCATGCTCGTGCGGGAAATCGCCACCGCCGAGACCGTCGGATTCGGCGCGGTGCGCGTGCTGCGGCCCGGCACGGCGGAGATCACGAGGATGTGGCTCAAGCCCGATGTACGCGGCCGGGGGCTGGGCAGGTTCCTCTTGCGGGAGCTGGAGAATCGGGCGCGGGCCCTGGGCGCCAACGACGTGCTGCTCGCCGTCAACGACCAACTCGCCGAGGCCTGCGGGCTCTACCGCGCCTCGGGATACCGCACGGTGGAGCGGTTTGTTGACACCCCCTACGCCACGCATTTTTTCGGCAAGAGCCTCCACGAGTGACTTACGCTGGGCGGCATGCCTGAGGACGCCATCGAAGAAACTGGTCGCGCCATCGGCGAGCTGCTGAGCCCCCTGCTCATCGCGGCCGCGGCGGGCCTGGCCGGTTATCTTCTCGCTCGCCTCATCGGCGCCCTCACCCGCCGCATCTGGCGCCGCCACCCGGTGACGGCCGCGATCACGACGCAATGCCGACGGCCGCTGCGTGCGATGATGGTCGTCGCTGGATGGTTCGTCGGGTTCTACTACGCCACCCTGCCCAGGGGCGAGGAACCGCCCGTCTGGCGCGGCATCATCCTCCATGCCCTGGTCATCCTGCTCATCATCACCGTCGCGTGGCTGGCCTCGAGCATCGCCGCCGTCGCCGAAGAGAGCGTGACGAGCCGCTACTACAGGGACCGAACCGAGGATCGTCGGGCCAAGCGCGTCGTCACCCAGGCCCAGATGCTCCGGCGCATCATCATCGTCGCCGTGTGGCTGCTGGCGCTCGCCGCGATTCTCATGACCTTCCCGGCCGCGCGCACCCTGGGCACGAGCATCTTCGCCTCCGCCGGCATCGCCTCGGTGGTGGCCGGCCTCGCCGCCCAGACGACGCTCGCCAACACTTTCGCCGGCATGCAGTTGGCCTTCACCGACGGCATCCGCGTCGACGACATCGTCATCGTCGAAGGCGAGTACGGCCGCATCGAGGAGATCACCCTCACCTACGTCGTCGTCCACATCTGGGACGACCGGCGCCTTGTCATGCCCGCCACCTACTTCACCACCACGCCCTTCGAGAACTGGACGCGGCGGGCCGCCGAACTGCTCGGCACCGTGTCGTTCGACCTCGACTGGAGCGTGCCGCTCAAAGCCATGCGGGAGGAACTCAACCGCCTCCTGGAGGCCTCCGACCTGTGGGACGGGCGCGCCGGCAGCCTGCAGCTCATCGACGCGGTGGACGGCGGCGTGCGGGCGCGCGTAACCGTGTCGGCCGCGGATGCCGGCAAGCTGTGGGACCTGCGCTGTTATGTGCGCGAAGGCCTCGTCGAATGGCTGCAGGTCGAGGCCCCCGAGGCCCTGCCGCGCACCCGCTTCCTCGAGGTAGGAAACAACGGCCGACCCACCTCCCCGGCACGACGGCAGTCGGCCGAGGGCGCGACGTCCACGCCCTCCCGCGACGCCGAGCCCGCCCGAGAGGGAAACCAGCCGGCGGCGGCCGACGCGAAGCGGGGCCCGAAACGCACGTCGGTGTGGCAGCGGCGCAGCGCCTCCGACATCGAGCACGACGCGAGCTTCTACACGGCCACGATCGCCGGCCGCAAGATCGCCGAGGCGTTCTCCGGCCCGGGAGAGGACGTCATCCAGGAACGCGAGGAACGGGCCCGGCAAGACGACGAACCCGTCGGGGAGTCGGACGGAGCCGAGGAGTCGGCAGACGGAGCCGAGGAGCCGGCGGACGGCGCCGACATTGCGGACACCAAGACCCTCCCTAGCGATATCTCGGCAAAAGGCGGACGATAGAGGTATGAGTAGCGAGACTGGAACCCCCGCAAGCCGTTTCGGCGCACCGGCGCTGAGCGATGAGGAGTGGCGCGAGCGGCTCACCCCGCTGGAGTACCACGTGTTGCGTGAGGCCGGCACCGAGATCCCCGGCACCGGCGAGCTGCTGCACGAGGAGCGGCCGGGCACCTACGCCTGCAAGGGCTGCGGCACGACGCTGTTCGAGTCCATCACCAAGTTCGACGCCCACTGCGGTTGGCCGAGCTTCTATGAGACGGCGAAGCCCGGCACCGTCAAGTACGTCGAGGACGCCTCGCTGCGGATGATCCGCACCGAGGTGCGCTGCGCGACGTGTGACTCCCACCTGGGCCACGTGTTTCCCGACGCCCCGCAGACCCCGACGGGCAACCGGTACTGCATGAACTCCGTGGCGCTGACCTTCACCCCGGCGCAGGACTGACCCCGAGGAGCGTCCGGCGCTAGCGGCCCCCGCCGCCGCCGCCTCCGCCGCCGCCCCCGGAGAACCCGCCACCCCCGCCGAAGGATCCGGAACCGCCGGAGGAGCCGGGGGTGGAGGCCAGGGTGGAGGTCGCGGTGGAGCCGAAGCTGTTCATCGACTGGCTCATCCGGGTGAAGGAGCCGGGCCCGGGCATGACCCCGACGTACCAGGTGGGCGTGTGGTGGTAGAGGCCCTCGGCCTGAAGCTGCTCAAAGATCCGCGCCCAGCGTTCGGCGACGCCGAAGACCATCGCGTAGGGCAGGTAGCGCGAGAAGATGTCCTCGCCCTCCTCGAAACGGATCTGGTGGGCCTCGGCGGTCGTCAGGTACATCTCGAAACCGCGCGATTGCTCGTACAGCGCGCGCCCGACGGCGGTGCGCTGTCGGCGTGCCTTCGCGGTGACGGCGGCGGCGAGGATGAACAGCCCGATGAAGGTGAGGATGAGGACGAGCACGAGGGACGACGACGAGGCGAGCGTCACGAGCCACTGGGAGAACACGACGATCCCGAAGAGGACGAAGAAGATGACGCGCACGGCGCTCCCGCCGGAGGTGCCCGTCGTCGACGTCGGCACGCTGCCGACGAAAGCCTTTCCGCCCGTCACGTGTGCGCGCAGCTGGTTGAGCGCGCTGCGCATCGTGCTCGCAAACGTGTTGCGCAGCTTGGACAATGCCACCTGGGTGCGGTTTCGAAAGAGCGCTCGCAGCAGGGTGAGTTCGTAGTCGCGCAGCTGCTCCGTCGGCGCGTTCTCGGGCGTTGCGGTGAAAACCCAGTCGGGGCGGCCGAACCTCCCCGACTTCGTCTCGGTGATCGTCAGGTAGCCGCGGACCGCGAGGTCGATGATGGTGGCCGAGATGAAGTTGCCGCGCGCCACCGTGTCGCGCACGACGCCGACCTCCGCCGGGCGCAGGCCGTCGGGCGGGGTGAATCGCACGGCCACCGCCGGATCCGACTTGAGCTGGGACACCGGCGCGTCGTTCGGGTCGGGCGGGATGATGCCCGGCGCGACGCCCTCGAAGTGGAGGTCGCGTCCCTTGGCGCGGCGGCGCAACCCGAAGGCGACGGGCAGGGCGAGCCCGAGGGGGACCACCCACGGCCAGTGGGTGCCGAGGAACCGGGCGAGGGCGTCGGAGCCCGAGTGATCCTCGACGGTGTCGGCGTCGACGAGGATGGCGTCGGTGTTGGTGAAGGTGCCTGCCGGGTAGGCGGCCATGATCGTCAGCCCGGAGCCGGGTTGCAGGTTGGACGCCGCGCCGCTGGCCTCGTTGCCTGAGGAGTCGTAGCTCTCGCAGGGCTCGTCCGATCCGGTGGGCCCGGCGTAACAGGCCATGTCGACGACGTCGGTGGGCCCGGTCACCCGCACCGTGGCCGCCTCCACGGGAATCTCCCAGTCGTTCCCGGTGGCGTTCCAGTACAGCTCGTCCTGGTCGTTGACGCCGGATTGGCCCCGGACGGCGTTGAGGGCCCCGTCGATCGTGTACGTGAGGGTGTAGTGCTGCACCCCGCTGCGCCTGTCACTGGAGCCGTCGGGCGCGCCGACGTCGGCGCGTAGCCATGCCCCTTCGTCATACGTCCACACCCCGGCCGGGGCGCCGCTGGTGGAGCTGGCGCCGAAGTTGCCGTACTCATAGACGCGCACCTTGTCGGGCTGCGGGTCGTAGTCGAAGCGCTGCGCGAGCATGCGTGTGAACCCCAGCCCCTGGCGGCTGCCGAAATCCCAGGTGTAGTTCTCGGTGACGTGGGCGGTGCCCGCGGAATCGAGTTCGATGTGGATGTCGAGTTCGCGAATGACGTCGTTGCGCGCCGCGTGGGCGGCGCCGGGGAGGCCGAGCAGAAGGCCGAGGGTGAGCAGGGCCGCAAGTAGGTGCCGGAGGCGTGACCGCATGGGTGCAGGTTACTCGCAGTGCGGGGGAGTGGGATGACTCTCATTCGGAGCCCGGGCGACGACGAAGTGGCCGCCGGTGGGGCATGGTGGAGGGGCGCGAGGCGCATTCGCTTCCGCAGTCGTCGAGCTCGAGGGCAACGTGCGCCGTTGCTGTCCTTGCCCCGGCGAGCTCCGATCATCTATCGCCGGAAAGGCATCCTTGACTACTTTTTCTGATTTCGACCTGCCCGCCGCCGTACTCGCTGAGCTTGCGGCGCAAGGCTTCACCGCTCCGTTTCCCATCCAGTCGGCGACGCTGCCCGACACCCTGCGCGGCAGGGACGTGCTCGGCCGCGGCCGCACTGGCTCCGGCAAGACCCTCGCCTTCTCCTTGCCGCTCGTCTCCCGGCTCGCGGGGGAGACCAGCCGCCGCCGACGCCCCCGCGGGCTCGTGCTCGTCCCCACCCGAGAACTGGCCACCCAGGTGGAGGCCGTCATTGCGCCGCTGGCGCGCGCGGTGGGGCTGCGAGCCACCACCGTGTTCGGCGGCGTGAGCCAGGCACGTCAGGTTCGGGCCTTGGACGCGGGCGTCGACATCGTCGTCGCCTGCCCGGGGCGCCTCGAAGACCTCATCGGCCAGGGCGCGGTTGACCTCGGGGACGTGGAGATCACGGTGCTCGACGAGGCGGACCACATGGCCGACCTCGGCTTCCTCCCCGGCGTGCGCCGCGTCATGGACCGCACGCCGCCGAGCGGGCAGCGACTGCTGTTCTCCGCCACGCTCGACAACGGCGTCGACGTCCTCGTCCGCCGTTACCTCGACAAGCCCCTGCACCACGCCGTGGACTCCGAGGCCTCACCGGTGCAGGCCATGACCCACCACTTCTTCGCGGTGCGCGACGCCGCGGTCAAGAAGGACGTCGTCCACCGGCTCGCCTCGGGGATGGGCCGGCGCATCCTGTTCACCCGCACGAAGCACCAGGCGCGCCGCCTCGCCCGGCAGCTCACGTCGGCGGGGATCCCTGCCGTCGACCTCCACGGCAACCTGTCGCAGAACGCGCGGGAACGCAACCTCGCGGCCTTCACGGGTGACGGCGCCCGCGTGCTCGTGGCAACCGACATCGCCGCGCGGGGAATCCATGTCGACGACGTCGAGCTCGTCGTCCACGTCGACCCGCCCGCCGAGCACAAGGCCTACCTACACCGCTCCGGCCGCACGGCCCGGGCGGGCAGCGGGGGAGACGTCATCACGATCGTCCTGCCCGAGCAGCAGGGCGACGCCCGCACGCTCGCGCGGCGGGCGAAGATCTCGGTGCGCCCCGTCGAGGTCGGCCCGGAGGACGAGATCATCACCCGGCTCGTCGGCGAGGTCGCCCCGCATGTGGCACCAGCCCCGCCCGCTCAGTCCCCGCCCCGCCAGGGCGGCGGCGGCCAGCGGCCGGGCAGTGGGGGCGCGCCGCGCCGCGGCGGCTCCCGGCCCGGGCAGCGCAGGCGGCGCAGCGCCTCGCGTGGCGGAGCACGGACGGGCGCCCCCGCGGGACGCTGAGCCCGGCTCCCGCCGCGGTGACGGCGCCTGGCAAGCTAGGCGCATGCCCGCCTCACTGCTGACCCCGTTCCGGCTACGCAACGCCGAACGCCACCTCGGCGTCTACGGCATCCACCTCCACCGGGAGGGGCACCCGCCCCTCGAACACCGGTTCCGATCCGATGACCCCGTCAACGTGTACTCATGTTCCAAAACGGTGACGGCGCTCGCGCTCGGGATGGCCCTGGACGAGGGGTTGGTGAGCCTCGACGACTTCCTCATCGACCACCTCGGACAGCCGAGCGGGCACGTTGCCGACGGCGTCGCGGCGATCACGCTGCGCCACCTCATCCACATGACCGACGGCTCCAGCTTCACCGGTTTTGAACCCGAACAGGCGAGCGCCCCCGACCGGGCGGGCGCCTATCTCGCCGCCGAGCTGGACCGCCCCGTGGGCGAACGCTTCGTGTACTCCAACGGGGCGACCTACATGCTCGGGCGGGTCGTGTCCGCAGCCAGCGGTACCGAGCTACGCGACTACCTCATGCCCCGCCTCTTCGAGCCGCTGGGAATCGCCAACCCGCAGTGGTTCCGCTGCCCGGCGGGCTATGCCGAAGCCGCCACGGGCCTCCACCTGCGCACGAGTGAGCTCGCGGCCATCGGCCGCCTTCTCCTGCAGGACGGCGAGTGGGAGGGACGCCAACTGGTGTCGGCGCAGTACGTGCAGGCCATGCGCACCGACATCGTCGACACCTCGCATGCGGGAGCGAACCCCGACTGGCAAGCGGGTTACGGCTACTGCGTGTGGCGCAGCACGCGATTCGACTCCTGGCGTGCTGACGGCCGATACGGCCAGTTCAGCATCGTGCTGCCCCACCACCGCGCCGTCGTCACCCTCACCTCGCACAACGAAGCCAACACCGCCCAGCTCCTCGAGGCCGTGTGGGAGGACGTCGTTCCCTACCTCTGAGCGGGGGCGGGAACCCGACGGGCCGTCTCGGGGCGGGTCGAGCTCACCAGCGTGACGGCGATGAACGTCGTCACGGGGATCGCCAGCACGAGGCCGGTCGATGACACCAGCGTGCGCACGACCTCCTCGGCGATCTCCCCGGCGCCCAGCGTCGAGAGGAAGCTGCGGTCCATCGCTGCCGTGAGGAGCAGGACGGGCAGCGCCGTGCCGACGTAGGCGAAGGTCAGCGTGTACACCGTGGAGGCGATGTGATCGCGGCCGATGCGCATGCCCCGGCTGAACAGCTTGCGCTTGGGCATCCTCGGATCGGCGGCGTGAAGCTCCCACACCGCCGAGGCCTGGGTGATCGTCACATCGTTGAGCGCCCCCAGGCCCGCGACGAGAATTCCGCACAGCAGCAGCTGCTGGAGGTTGAGATTCGGGAACGTGCCCCACAACATGCGCGAGGTGTCGGAGTAGGCGCCGTTGAGGCCCGCGGCCTGCGTGCCCCATGCTGCGAGCGCCGTGGTCGCCGCCAGCCCGACGAAGGTCCCCAGCAGTGCCGTCGTCGTGCGCACCGACACCCCGTGGGCGAGGTAGACGGCGATGAACATCATGGCGCTCGCCCCCACGAGCGCGACGAGCGGCGGGGAGTGGCCGGCCATGAGCGCCGGCAGCATGAAGACCACGACGATGCCGAGCGAGGCGAGCAGCCCGGCGACCGCGGCCAACCCCCGCCAGCGGGCGACGATGAGGACGGCGAGAAGATAGATCGCCGCGAGCCACAACATCGGAGACGAGCGTTCGAAGTCCCAGAACACGAACGCGCTGTGCTCAGAGCCGATGGCTTCGGGAGCGAACACCAGCTGGATCCGAGAGCCCTCCTCCAGCCCGTTGGCCCGCACCTCCTCGGGCACGTGGACGTTGATGACCTGGCCCGGGCGGGATCCGGTGAGGAGTTCGGCGCGTACCTCGACGCCCGCGGCGGGGTCGCCCAGGTTGACGACGCGCGCCGTCTCGATGCTCATGCCGTCGGCGAGCAGCGGGATGGACGCCACGGGGGACTCGCCGCGGGGCCACAGCGCGACCAGGCCGACGATCGTCAGCAGCAGCAGCGGGATGACGATGGCGGCCAGGACCGTGCGCACGCGGCGGCGCTGCTCCGGCGCGAGGGGCAGCTCGCCGTGGCCGTGTGCGTGGGCGGCGTGGACGTGCTCGATCGCGGGCGGAGTATCGGCACTGTGAGAGAGGTGCTCGCTGCGTGGGGCCGATGGTGGCGCGGGCCGGAATGTGGTCACGCCTCTACGGTCAGGCACAACCGGTGAGATTTCACGTATCCACCCGGGCGCGGCGGCTCGTGGCGATGTGCAGGGCGACGACTTCGTGGGGACGACCCACGTGATGCCTACACGGTCAACGTTGGCTGGGCGTCACTCGCGTGCCTGCGCGGCGACGTGACGGACGGGCAGGAGGTCGAGATTCGCGGCGAGCGCCCCCCGATCGGCCCGGCCCTGGCCCCTTACCGCTTCTCGTATTCGGCCAAGGCGAGGCCCAGCCCGAAGAAGGTGGGCGCCCATTGGCCGACGAAAATCCCC
>DATGSB010000253.1:0-3879 GCA_035303045.1 Actinomycetaceae bacterium
TAAGGCGGAATCCGCCGACGGCACGCGCGGCGCGGGAACTTATGATGACGGCGGTACCGGCGGGCGCGTCGGCACCCCAACTACCGTGATCGGGAGAACAACCATGGTCAATCTCGCCTACGTCATCGCCGGCTCCGAAGCCAGCGGCGGTGCGGGAATCCAGGCGGACCTCAAGACCTTCCAAGAGCGTGGCGTCTACGGGCTGGGCACCATCACCTGCATCGTGTCCTATGACCCCCGCAACAACTGGGATCACCGCTTCGTACCGATCGATCCCAACGTGATCAGTGAGCAGGTCGAGGCCGCGACTGCGGTCCACGACCTCGACGTCGTCAAGATCGGCATGCTCGGTACGCCGGCGACGATCGATGCGGTGGCACGCGCGCTGCGGCGCCAACCTTGGCGCCACGTCGTGCTCGACCCCGTGCTCATCTGCAAGGGCCAGGAGGAAGGCGCGGCCCTCGACACCGACAACGCCCTACGCACCCACATCCTCCCCAGCGCCACCGTGGTGACGCCCAACGTCTTCGAGGCTCGCACCCTGGCCGGCATGTCCGCGCTCGACGGGGTGGAGGACCTTATTGAGGCGGCGAAGCGGATCCACGAGCTGGGGCCGCGGTACGTGTTGGCCAAGGGAGGCGTGGAGCTGCCCGGTGACGAGGCGATCGACGTGCTCTACGACGGTGAGGAGGTCACGATCTTGCGTGCCCCCAAGATCGGCGAGGTGCGCGTCTCCGGGGCTGGCTGCACGCTGGCCGCCGCCCTCACCGCAGAACTCGCCAAGGGACACTCGGTTGCCGACGCCGCCGGGGCCGCCAAGGAGTTCGTGACGGCGAGCATCCGCGGGCGCGTGGCGGGGCATACGCCATTCGACTCCGTGTGGCAGGGGGCCGCACGCGTCGCTCCCGCCCACGCTTAGCCGCTGCGTCGAGTCCGCCGGCGGTTCTCCCGCTGGATCGCCGTGACGAGTTCGTCCTTCGTCATCGTCGAGCGGCCCGAGATCTCCAGGCGCTTGGCGACGTCGTACAGGTGAGTCTTCGTGGCTCGCGCGTCGACCCCCTCGGCGGTTTTGCCTGAGTCGCCGCCGCCGGCGGCGCGCTCATCCGACGGCCCGGCGGAGTCCTTTTCCTCCCAGTGGTCGCCGACCTTCTCAAAGGAATGCTTAAGTGCGGCGTAGGCGACCCGGTTCGCTCGCTCGTCGTCGTCGTACTGCTCTTGCGCCGAGTCGTGGGCCTTAGCGAAGGTGCGCTGTGCCTTGGCCTCGGAGCGGCGCAGGGTATCGGGGAGTTCGGAGAGTTTCGGTTTCCCGCTCTTACCCATCTTCGGCATGCCAAGCTCCTCGCTCGGGGGCGGCAGCGGCGCGCGGCCGCTGCCGCTGCGCCCGCTTAGTCGTGTTCCGCCGAGGCCCGGAACATCCAGGCCTGCTTCTCCAGTCCCGTGGCGATGCCCACGAGCAAATCGTGGCTGAGGGGGTCGTCCTCCTCGATCTCGTTCAGCGTCGCCTTGATGCGGTCCGCCGCGCCCTGCAGCCGCTCTTCGAACTGGCGGATGACCTTGTCGACCGGCAGCCTGCCGCCCGACAATTCCCCGACCTCAGAGGCGCGCGCGACCGTCGCGGCCCGGCCGTCGGGCTCCCCGCCGATGGCCACGAGGCGCTCCGCCACGTCGTCGGATGCAGTGCGCACCTCGTCGATGACCTCATCGAGGTGCAAGTGCACGGACCGAAAATGCGGGCCGTAAAGATTCCAGTGGGCCTGCTTACCCAACAACGAGAGGTCGATGAGATCCACGAGCGCGGCTTGCAAGCCGGCGGTAACGCCTTCAGCTGCTTTCTGGGCCATTCCTCATACTCCTTCCGGTCCACCCGACACTTGTGTGGGTGTGCATAGCTCTCAGCGTAGGTCGGCGATCACGGTTGCGCTGGGTGAGTTCCCGCGCAGGTCGCGCCGACCGGCGAAGGCCCACGCTGCGCTACCCTGGTGGCATGACCGCCTGGCCCCTACTCCGCCTTAGCTAGCCGCGCTGACTCCAGCGGGCGGCCAGCGCCGCCGCGCCAGCGCGGCCGACCTCCCTCCAAGGGGAGGTCTTGCCATGTCGGCCCTCACGCACTTCGGCCCCGAGGACTTTGATGACTCAGCAGCCCAGCGCTCACACCGCACCTCCGGCGGATGAGCCCCCCCACCGCTACACCGCCGCTCTCGCCGCCGAGATCGAAGCGCGATGGCAGGACCGTTGGGAGCGCGACGGCACCTTCCACGCGCCCAACCCCTCCGGGGAGCTGGCGAGCGCCGAGACGGCGCCGGGTGAGAAGTTTTACGTCCTCGACATGTTCCCCTACCCCTCGGGCGCAGGCCTCCATGTGGGCCACCCCCTGGGGTACATCGCCACCGACGTCGTCGCCCGGTTCCAACGAATGCGGGGCCGCAACGTGCTGCACGCCTTGGCCTACGACGCCTTTGGGCTGCCCGCCGAGCAGTACGCGGTACAAACCGGCCAGCACCCCAGAATCACGACCGAAGAGAACATCGCCAACATGCGCCGTCAGCTGCGACGGCTCGGGCTCGGGCACGACGACCGGCGCACGTTCGCCACCACCGACCCCGATTACATGAAGTGGACGCAGTGGATCTTCCTGCAGATGTACCACTCGTTCTACGACCCCGACGCGCCGCGCCACGACGGGCAGCGCGGCACCGCCCGCCCCATCGACGAACTCATCGCTGAATTCGCCAGTGGCGCGCGCCCGACCCCGACGGGGGCGCCGTGGTCGGAACTGGATGCCGCCGCGCGCGCCGAGATATTGGATTCCTACCGGCTCGCATACGTCTCCGAGGCGCCGGTCAACTGGTGCCCCGGACTGGGAACCGTGCTTGCGAACGAGGAAGTCACCGCCGACGGCCGCTCCGAGCGGGGCAACTTTCCGGTCTTCCAGCGCAACCTTCGCCAATGGATGATGCGCATCACCTCCTACGCCGATCGCCTCATCGACGATCTTGAGCACATCGATTGGCCCGAGAAGGTCAAGCTCATGCAGCGCAACTGGATCGGCCGCTCCGCCGGCGCTCGCGTGACGTTCCCGGTCGCCGGCGACGGGGCGCAGCCGCCGCTGGAGGTGTTCACCACCCGGCCCGACACGCTCTTCGGCGCCACCTTCATGGTCGTCGCCCCCGAGCACCCGATGCTGGAAAACGCGGTCCCCGCCGCGTGGCCCGAAGGCACCGCTGCGCAGTGGCGGGCGGGACACGACTCGCCGGCGGAGGCCGTGGCCGCCTACCGCGCGCAGGCCGGGCAGAAGACCGAGGCGGAACGCCAGGAGGATGCCGGGCGCAAAACGGGAGTGTTCACCGGTCTGTGGGCGACCAACCCCGTCACCGGGCGGCGCATCCCGATCTTCACCGCCGACTACGTGCTCATGGGATACGGCAGCGGCGCGATCATGGCCGTCCCTGCCGAGGACGATCGCGACTATTCCTTCGCCGAACTCTTCGGGCTTGAGGTCGTGCGCACCGTGCAGCCCCCGGAAGACTTCGACGGTGGTGCCTGGACGGGGGAGGGGAAGAAGATCAACTCCAGCAATGACGAAATCTCCCTCGACGGCATGACGACGACGGCAGCCGTAGAGGCGATGACGGCGTGGCTGACGCAGAAGGGGCTGGGAGAACCGGCCACGACATATCGCCTGCGGGACTGGCTGTTCTCGCGCCAGCGCTACTGGGGCGAGCCATTCCCGATCGTCTACGACGACGACGGGATCGCGCACGCCATCCCCGAACACCTGCTGCCCGTGGAGCTCCCCGACGTCCCCGACTACTCCCCGCGCACCTACGACCCGCACGACGCCGCCTCGAGCCCTGAGCCACCGCTGGGCGGGTGCCCGAG
>DATGSB010000254.1:0-4440 GCA_035303045.1 Actinomycetaceae bacterium
CACGCTTGCCACCACGGTGAGAACCAGCACGCTGATGATCCAGACGAGGGACACCGCCGTGCTGAATTCGGGGATGACGGTCCACGGCTCCCCGTCGTTGATGAAGGGCAGCTCGTTGGTGTGCAACGCGTGAATGATGAGCTTGACGCCGATAAAGCCGAGGATCGCCGCGAGCCCGTAGGGCAGGTAGACGAAGGATTCGAGGAGCCCGTCGATAAGGAAGTAGAGCTGCCGCAGGCCGAGGAGCGCGAAGGCGTTGGCGGCGAAGACGATGTACGGCTCCTGGGTGATGCCGAAGACGGCGGGAATCGAGTCGACGGCGAACATGAGGTCGGCGCTGCCGAGCGCGAAAATGCAGATGAGCATCGGGGTGATGTACGTGCGGCCCCCCGCCCGGTGAAGCAGCTTGCCCCCGACGTAACCGGGAGTGACCGGCAGGACGCGGCGGATCGCGCGCACGAAGGCCGTCTCCTGATATTCCTCGTCCTCATGCCCGCCACTGATGCCGCCGCGGAGCTGGGTGGCGGCCGTATAGAGCAGGAATATCCCGAAGATGTAGAACACCCAGGAGAAGCGGGAGATGGCCGCGGCGCCGATGAGGATGAAGAAGAAGCGCAGGACGATCGCGATGATGATGCCCGACAACAGCACCTTCTGCTGATGCTCACGCGGGACGCGCAGGGCACCGATGATGATGATGAAGACGAAGAGGTTGTCGATCGACAGGCTGTATTCGGTGATGTAGCCCGCGAAGTACTCCCCCGCATAGCGCCCGCCGTAGATCGCCCAGAGCACGAGGCCGAACACGGTGGCGAGGGAAACGTAGAACGCCGTCCAGGTGGCCGACTCCCGGGTGGTGGGGGCGTGGGGCTTGCGGATGTGGCCGAAGATGTCGACGAGGATGAGAGCCGTGACGACCCCGATGAGGGCGATCCATCCCCACGCGTGAACCTGCAATTTTCCTCCGGTAACTAGCGCTGAGCACCGGAGGTCTCGTCCGCTCAGGCGCGGCGTCAGGGACGACCCGGGGGCCTGGAGCTGGCGCGCCGGACAGCCAGGGGCCGTCGGACTGACGGCGGCGCCATTAGGGAGTACTCCCCTCCGCGACGAACGTTACACCGCGACGCGAGGGAGCGGAACTCCGCGTGAACCTTGACAATGGTCACACGAGCAGCCGACAATGTTCTCTAGACGTACACTAGTTCGCATACCGAACATCATGCTTTTCGTCCCGGGCTGAGGAGGCCTTAGTGGAACTTTTCGACTCCGCCGCCGCGGCGCTTGCGGACATCCAAGATGGTTCGACGGTGATGATCGGCGGCTTCGGCGCCGCGGGCCAACCAGTCGAACTCATCGACGCGCTGCTGGAGCAGGGCGCGACCGACCTGGTGATCGTGAACAACAACGCGGGCAACGGCGACTATGGCCTCGCCGCCCTTCTCAAGGCCGGGCGTGTCCGCAAGATCGTGTGCTCCTTTCCCCGACAGGTCGACTCCTATGTGTTCGACGAGTTGTACCGGGCGGGCAAGATCGAGCTCGAGCTCGTACCGCAGGGCAACCTCGCGGAGCGCATCCGCGCGGCCGGAGCGGGCATCGGCGCTTTCTTCACTCCCACGGGCGTCGGCACGCAGCTGGCCGACGGCAAGGAAACCCGCCGTATCGACGGCCGGGACTACGTGCTGGAGTACCCGCTGCACGCCGACGTCGCGCTCATCAAGGCGCAGACCTCCGACGGCGTGGGCAACCTGATCTACCGCAAGACGGCACGCAACTTCGGCCCCATCATGGCCACTGCCAGCAAGCTCACCGTCGCTCAGGTCATGACGACCGTCGCGACGGGCGAGCTCGACCCCGAGAACGTCGTCACCCCGTCGATCTACGTCGACCGCGTCGTTCACGTTCCCAATCCCGCAGCACCAGTGACGGAGCAGACACCGTGACCACCCGACTGAGCCGGCCGCAGATCGCCGAGCGACTCGCACGCGACATCCCCAAGGGCGCCTTCGTGAACCTGGGCATCGGCGCGCCGACCCTCGTGTCCAACTACTTGAAGCCCGAGCACGAGGTCACCCTTCACACGGAGAACGGCATGCTGGGCATGGGCCCGGAAGCCACCGGTGAGGACATCGACCCCGAGCTCATCAACGCGGGCAAGATCCCGGTGACCGAGCTCGCGGGGGCCGCGTACTTCCACCACGGCGACTCCTTCGCCATGATGCGCGGTGGCCACCTCGACCTGTGCGTGCTCGGCGCCTTCCAGGTGTCGGTCACCGGTGACCTGGCCAACTGGTCCACCGGCGCACCCGACGCCATCCCCGCCGTCGGCGGTGCGATGGACCTCGCGATCGGCGCCAAGCAGGTCTTCGTCATGATGGACCTGTTCACCCGCTCCGGTGAGCCCAAGCTCGTGGCCGAATGCACCTATCCGTTGACCGCCGTGGGTTCGGTATCGCGGATCTACTCCGACGTCGCACTCTTCGAACTGGGGCCCGAGGGAGCAACGGTTCTGGAGATCTACACCGACGACACAGTGGCAGGGCTGTCCGAGAAGCTCGGAGTGCCCCTCAAGGAAGGAACATCGCGATGAGCGCATTCGTCTACGACGCGCTGCGCACTCCGTTTGGGCGATACGGCAAGAGCCTGGCGGGCGTGCGGCCGGACGACATGGCCGCACACGTCGTCGGCGCGGTCCTCGAGCGCAACCCGCAGCTGTCGGGTGAGCAGGTCGACGAGATCATCATGGGTAACGCCAACGGCGCGGGCGAAGAAAACCGCAACGTCGCGCGCATGGCCGCGATCCTCGCCGGCCTGCCCACCAGCGTGCCGGGCGTGACGGTCAACCGGCTGTGTGGCTCCAGTGTGGAATCGGTGATCCAGGGCAGCCGGGCGATCGAGACCGGCGACGCGGACGTCGTCATCGCGGGCGGGGTGGAGTCGATGAGCCGGGCGCCGTGGGCGATGCTCAAGCCCGAACGCCCCTACCCCGCGGGCGACGAAACGCTGCACTCCACGACGCTGGGGTGGCGCATGGTCAACCCGAAGATGGACGAGCGGTGGACGATCGCGCTCGGGGAGTCCGCCGAGATCCTCGCCGACACCTACGAGATCAGCCGCGAGGAGCAGGACGAGTTCGCCCTGCGCTCCCACCAGCTCGCCGACAAGGCCTTCCGCGAGGGCCGGTACGACGGCGAGATCGTGCCCGTGCCCGGAACCGACCTCGACCGCGACGAGGGCATCCGCCCCGACACGAACCTCGAGACGTTGGCGAAGCTTTCCCCCGCGTTCCGCAAGGACGGCTCCGTCACCGCCGGCAACGCCTCCCCGTTGACCGACGGCGCTTCCGCGGTCCTGCTCGCCCGCGAGGGCGCCCTCGGGGACGCCGAGCCACTCGCCCGAGTGGTCTCCCGCGGCACTGCGGGCAACGATCCAGATGTCTTCGGTATCGCCCCGGTCGCCGCCGCCAACATCGCCCTCGAACGGGCGAGCCTGAGCTGGCAGGACGTCGACCACGTGGAACTCAACGAAGCCTTCGCCTCGCAGTCCATCGCGTGCCTGAGGCTGTGGCCCGAGTTGGACCCCGACAAGCTCAACCCGGACGGCGGAGCGATCGCTATGGGCCACCCGCTGGGCGCATCTGGAGGCCGGATCATCGGCCACCTCGCGCACGCCCTCAAGCGGCGCGGCGGCGGCATCGGTGTCGCGGCGATCTGCATCGGCGTCGGGCAAGGGCTCGCGGTCGTCCTCGAGGCCTGAGGCCCACGAATGATCTCCGCTGCGGCTGGGCTCGGCGATGACGAAACGACCCAGGCCGCGGGCAGTGACTTCGTACAGTCACTCGCCCGCGGCCTCGCCGTCATCCGGGCCTTCGATGCCGAGCACCCGCGACTCACACTGAGCGAGGTGGCCCGCCGCACCGGGCTCAGCCGAGCAGCGGCGCGCCGCTTCCTCCACACCCTTGTGGCCGTGGGCTACGTGGGCCTGGAAGGCCGACACTTCTCGCTTCGGCCCCGCGTGCTCGAGCTCGGCTACGCCTACCTCTCGGCGCTCGGGCTTCCGGAGCTCGTGCGCCCCCATCTCGAGGAGCTGTCGGCGCGCAGCGGCGAGTCGAGTTCCGCAAGCGTGCTCGACGGCGAGTCGATCGTCTACATCGCGCGGGTGTCCAGCCGCCGGGTCATGAGCGTGGATCTCGGCGTGGGCGCGCAACTTCCCGCCTACGCGACCGCCATGGGCCGCGTGCTCCTGGCGAGCCTCTCCCCCACCGAACGAACCCGCCACCTCGGCGACCTCGAGGCGCTCACGCCCCACACGATCACCGACCCGCACGACCTCGATCGGGCGCTGGGCGACGTGGCGGCGCAGGGCTGGGCGTTGGTGGACGAGGAGCTCGAGGAGGGCCTGCGTTCCATCGCGGTGGCGATACGGGACCACACGGGTCGGGTC
>DATGSB010000255.1:0-3955 GCA_035303045.1 Actinomycetaceae bacterium
GAGGCCGGTCCGGTGCGTCAGCGGGTGTTCTGGGGAGTGTCGGAAGGGATGCTCGCCGCCCTGCTCATCGTGCTCGCCGGGGAGACCGGCTTGGAAGCCCTCCAGCAGGTGATCACCGTCATCGGCCTTCCGATCTTCATCCTGGTCTTCGCCATGGCCTTCGCGCTCGCTCGAGGTTTGCAACAGGAACGCATTCAACGGTTGCGCATCGTGGCACCGCCCCCGGCGCCGTCGGAGGAGGAAGTCGCCCGCGCCGAAGCGGAACGTGCCGCCGCGGAGGGCGACCAGCCACGAGCGGAGAGCTGATCGACAGGCCACCCGCACGGGCGCACCAAGGACACGGGCGCGCCAAGAACTCCTGGCGCCGTCCCGGCGACTACTCCTCGAACGCCGTCTTCATGCAGCGCATCGCGGCGAGCTGCCCGGCGCCTGCTTAAGGAATACTTTGCCATACGATTACGTTGGCATGGGTACAGCCCCCGAAAAGCTCATGAAGTGCGAGGTCGAATAGTATTGCTTACGCGTAAGCCCATTGAAACTGTCGCCGATGCTCAGCGTCGTGCAAAGAGGATTTTGCCGAAGGACGTCTATAGCGCTCTGTTGGCCGGAAACGAGGGCGGCACGACGATCCGCACCAACGTTGAGGCTTTCCAGAAGGTCGAGTTCCTCACCCGCATCGGGGTGCCCGTCGCGCTCGAACGCGAGATAGGCACGTCCTTCATGGGCCAGGAGATCGACCTACCGGTGGTGATTTCCCCGGCCGGAGCCCAGGCCATTCACCCCGAAGGCGAAGTCGCCGTCGCCCGGGCCGCCCACAGCGCCGGCACCGCGATCGGCCACAGCAACTTTGCGCCGTCTCGATTCGAAGACGTCGCGGCCGCCAACCCCAAGTCCTTCGTGCAGCTGTACTGGTCGGGCTCGCGCGACGTCATTGCCGAGCGGGTGGAACGCTTCCGCCGCGCCGGTACCAAGGGCATCATCCTCACCCTCGACAACGCGGGCGTCACCGCGCGCGACTGGGGCTCGCCCGTCATCCCCATGAAGATCGACCTGCCGGCGCTCATCAAGCACGCCCCGATGGGGATCTTCAACCCGCGGTGGGTCATGCGCTTCCTCCGCGCCGGTAAGCTCCCCGACCTCGGCGTGCCCAACCTGCAGCACCCGGGTAAGCCCGAGCCCACGATGCTCGAGGGCATGACCGAGTGGCTGACGACGCCGGTGCCCACGTGGCAGGACGTCGCGTGGCTGGCAGAGATCTGGGGCGGGCCGCTCATGGTCAAGGGCGTGCTCAGCCCCGACGACGCACGCCGCGCCGTCGACGCCGGAGCCACGACGATCGGCGTGTCCAACCACGGCGGTAACAACCTCGACACGGTGCCCTCCCCGCTGCGGCTCCTCCCCGCCATCGTCAAGGCCGTCGGCGATCAGGCCGAGATCACCTTCGACAGCGGGATCCGCCGCGGCGCCGACGTCGTCAAGGTGCTCGCCCTGGGCGCCAAGGCGGCGCTCGTGGGCCGGTCGTGGTTCTTCGGCCTCGCGGCGGACGGCGAACGCGGGGTACGGGAGGTGCTCGAGTCCTATCGGGTGAGCATCGACCGCACGCTCATTGGACTGGGCAAGTCCTCGATCCACGAGCTGACCCCGGACGACGTCATCGCCCCGGAGGGGTACTTCCTCGAGACGGCCCCCGACTTGGAGATGGCGGCTCGCTAACCCTGCGCCCGGGCGGGCGGAGCGCCCACCGGATCGCCCATCGACGTGACGCCAGGCACCCCGCGCGGGTGCCTGGCGTCATGCGTTGATAGAGCCGTGGGACTCGACCGATCCCCGGTCCCTCGATCACCGTCTCGGTGACTACTCCTCGAACTCCGTCTTCATGCAGCGCATCGCGGCGAGCACCTTCGGGATGCCGATGTAGGGCATGAGGTGGACGAAGCATTCGGCGACCTCCGGCTGCGTCATCCCCGCTACGTCGACCGCGGTGCGGATGTGGCCGGTGAGCTGCGCCTCGGTGCCACCCATGGCCGCCAGCGCCGCCATGTTGAGGATCTGCCGG
Source organism: Actinomycetaceae bacterium (assembly GCA_035303045.1). Lineage (GTDB taxonomy): Bacteria > Actinomycetota > Actinomycetes > Actinomycetales > Actinomycetaceae > DATGSB01. The sequence continues at coordinate 2,057 of DATGSB010000255.1, forward strand.
TCGCGCAAGGCGATCCCCTCGCGCTGGTAGGTGCCGCCGAACACGGCCCCGACCACCCAGTCCGACGCCCCTGGGGCGTATTCGTCCAGCTGCTGCTTCCAGGCCGCGGCGCCCTCCGGCGACTGGGTCTCGGCGATGAACTCCTCGCCCTTGCTCATGCTCAATTCCACGATGATGAACCTCCTCGCCTCATCGTAAGCACGGGCCGCAGGCGCCTCGGCACGCGTTGCTATGCTGCCAAGGCCAGTACACATCCGCTGGGGGGGCCCGACCGGGCTGAGATCCGCCGAGCAAGGCGGAAGACCCTAGGAACCTGATCTCGTTCATGCGAGCGGAGGGAAGCGGTCACCATGTTGATCCATGTCCACGTCAGCCCTACCCCACTGGGCAACGAAAGTGGTCGATACGCACACGTCGAAGGCGCCATCCGCGTCATCGAAGACAGCGGCCTCGAATACGAGGTGGGCGCCCTGGGCACGACGGTGCAGGGGCCTGCCGAACAGCTGTGGCCACTCATGCGCGAGCTGCACGAGGCGTGCCTGGCGGCCGGTGCCGACACCGTGATGACCCACATCCGGATCCTCGAATCCAAGGACGACGTGATCGAGGCGTCGATGTCGGATCTGGCCGCTCGCATCACGCGCTAGCGCCGCACGGCCGTGAACACCCTGAGCCAGCCGTGAACACCCTGACACGGCAGGTTCTCCCGGTACTGCTCACCCTCATCGGTGCGGTGGCGCTGTGGGACCTGGTCGTGCGCGTCACCGACGCACCGGTCTACCTGTTGCCCGCGCCCGCGGACGTATGGGCGGCGGGCTGGGGAGATCGGGAGCTGCTCGGCGCGCACCTGCGCGCGACCGTCCAGATCGCCGTCACCGGCTTCGCTCTCGGCGCCGCCCTCGGCGTCGGCATCGCGATCGCGCTGGGACTGTCCGCAACCCTGCGCCGCGCCGTCGAACCGATCCTCATCGCGAGCCAAGCCATCCCACCCGTCGTCTTCGCCCCCATCCTCATCGCCGCGATGGGCTTCGGGGCCTGGCCGAAAATACTCGTCGTCACCCTTGGCGCGTTCTTCCCGGTGGCGATCAGCGCGAGCGCAGCCATGCGCGACGCCGACCGCTACCTCATCGACCTCCTCACCTCGATGGGCGCCTCGCGACTCACGGTCCTGCGCCGGGTGCGGCTGCCGGGCGCGGTGCCGGGCGTCGTCGCCGGGGTGAGGGTGTCGGCGACCTACGTGGTGTTCAGCGCGATCATCGCCGAGTGGATGGGCTCCTCCATCGGGCTCGGCGTCTACCTCCAACGTTCCCAGGCGAGCTACCAGATGGACCAGCTCTTCGCCGCCGTCGCCGTCATCGCGATTCTCGGCGTGCTGCTCTTCTGGCTCTCCTCACTCAGCGGGAGCCTCCTGCTCGCGCGATCCCGTTCAACTCTTGACAGAAAGGGCACTACCCCATGACTTTCCGCACCATTCGCACGACCAGCCTCAGCGCTGCCTTCGCGGGAGCGTTCCTGCTCGCTGGCTGCGCGAGCGCAATCGATGAGACCGACGATCAGGGGGTTGGCGCCGGGGACGATGCACGGCCCGCCACACTCATGCTGAACTGGACGCCCAACGCGCACCATGCAGGCATCTACTACGCGCAGGAGCACGGCCTGTACGAAGAAGTCGGAATCAACCTCGACATCATCGAACCCGGCGCTGACATTGGCGCCGACACGGCGGTGGCCGAAGGGCGGGTGGAGTTCGGGATATCGCAAGCAGAGTCCCTCCTCCCCGCGCGCGCAGCGGGGATGGATCTTGAGGCAATCGCGACATTACTCCCGGAGAACGACTCGGTGCTTATGGCGCTCGAAGGATCTGGGCTCAGCGATGATCCGGCCTCGCTCACCGGTCTC
>DATGSB010000256.1:0-7515 GCA_035303045.1 Actinomycetaceae bacterium
TGTGCCACCGCCTTCGGCGTCGTCATGACGATGGGCAATATCCGCTACGGAACGATCGAGACCGAGATCTGGATGCAGACGACGCGCTTCCTCGACCTGCGGGCGGCTGCCGTCCTCTCCGTCACCCAGGCCGTCGTCGTCACCCTCGCCCTGGCCGTCGCCGCCCGCACCCGGCGCCGCGCCGAACGGGCGCTCGCGTTACGGGCCGATGAGGCCCACCGCCGGCCCCTGCGCCTCGTGGCGCGCGACGGGCACCGGCGCCGGCCGCGCCCCGGGCCCGACCTCGTCCCCGGAGTGATCACGGGGATCACCATCGCGCTGGCGATCGTGCCGCTGGCCCATCTGCTGGTGCGCTCGTTGAGCACCCCCAGCGGCTGGGGGCTGGCGAACTACGCGAACCTCGGCACAACCGGCGGCAGCAACGCGCTGACGGTCACGGTGTGGGAGGCAACGCTCAACTCGCTGCGCATCGCCGCGGTGGCCACGCTCATCGCGGTGGTCATCGGCGTGGCCGTCGCCCTCGTCGTCTCCCGCCGGCCAGCTCGGCGCAGCGCGCAGCGGGCGCTCGGGCTCATCGACTCGCTGTTCATGCTGCCGCTGGGCGTCTCCGCGGTGACCGTCGGCTTCGGGTTCCTCATCACCCTCGATCGCCCGCCGCTGGACCTGCGAAACTCCGCCATCATCATTCCCATCGCCCAAGCCGTCGTGGCCATTCCCCTCGTCGTGCGCACCGTGCTGCCCGTGCTGCGGGCGATCGACCCGCGCCTCAAGGAAGTGGCATCCGTGCTCGGGGCGGCCCCCGGGCGGGTGCTGCGCACGGTGGAGGGGCCCTTCCTCGCCCGCAGCCTCGGGCTGGCCATCGGCTTCTCCTTCGCCGTCTCCCTCGGCGAGTTCGGCGCGACGAGCTTCCTCGCCCGCCCCGACCGGCCCACCCTGCCCGTCGTCATCTTCCGCCTCATCGGCCGCCCCGGCGCCGAGAACTACGGGATGGCGCTCGCGGCCGCCGTCATCCTCGCGACGCTGACGGCGGCGATCATGATCGCCGCCGAGCAGCTTCAGGGCGATCGGGTGAGCCAATGGTGAGCACTGATGCCGCAGCCGGCGGCCTGGGGGTGCGCGGCGCGGTCGTGCGCTACGACGACGCCCCGCCGGCGGTGGCCGGCGTCGACCTTGACGTCGACCGCGGCGAGATCCTCGCGCTGCTGGGCCCCTCCGGCTGCGGGAAGTCCTCCCTGCTGCGCGCCGTCGCGGGCCTCGTACCGCTGGCCGCGGGAACCGTCAGCTGGGACGGCGCCGACATGGCCGGAGTGCCCGTGCACCGCCGCGGCTTCGGCCTCATGTTCCAGGACGGCCAACTGTTTCCCCACCGCGACGTGGCCGGCAACGTCGCCTACGGCCTCGAAGCCCAACGCTTCGGGCGGGCCACCCGCTCACGGCGGGTTGCGGAGCTGCTCGAACTCGTCGGGCTGGCCGGCTACGGCGACCGCGAGGTCGCCACGCTGTCGGGCGGCCAGCGCCAACGAGTCGCGCTCGCTCGCGCGTTGGCCCCGCAGCCTCGCCTGCTGCTGCTCGATGAGCCCCTGTCGTCCCTGGACCGGGGGCTGCGCGACCACCTCGCGGGTGAACTTCGTGACATTTTGACGGCGGCCGGAGCCACCGTCGTCTACGTCACCCACGACCACGACGAGGCGATGACCGTCGCCGATCGCATCGCCATCATGATCGCCGGCCGCCTCGCCCAGGTGGCCGCCCCCGACGAACTCTGGCACCGACCCGGCACCATCGAGGTGGCCCGCTTCCTCGGCTACGGGCCCCTGCTGCCCGCCACCGTCGCCAACGGCGCGGCCCGGACGATCGTTGGCACCGTGCCGTTGGACGACGTGCGGGCCGCGGCTCCGGCGGGCCGCGGCGACGCCCTCCTGCTCGCGTTGGGCCCGCGCGCCCTGAGCGCGACGAGCGGTACCGAGGCCGCGGTCATCGCACGGCGCTTCCGGCGGGGACGGTACGAACTCGACGTCGTCCTGGCCGATGGCACCCGGGCCACCGCGTCGTCCGCCCAGGCGCCGAGCACCGACCGCGTCGGCCTGCGCATCGATCCGGCGCACGTCGCGTTACTCCCCGAGGAGACCGCGAGCGACGACCGGTCGTAGGATGGCGCCCAGATCGCTCGGCCCCGCCCGCCACCGCCCGTGCGCCGAGCAAATCGTTGCGATGAGGGGAGTATTTGTGCTGCGCTTGCCCGCCGGCATCACCGCATGCCTCTTCGACCTCGACGGCGTGCTCACGCAGACCGCGGCGATCCACGCGACCGCCTGGCAGGAGACCTTCGACGCCTACCTCTCCGCACGCGCCCGTGAGGGGGGCGGCCCGTTCATCCCGTTCGACCCGGTGGAGGACTACGCCCGGTACGTCGACGGCAAGCCACGCCTCGACGGCGTGCGCGACTTTCTGGCTTCCCGCGAGATCTTCCTGCCCGAGGGTGACGGCAGCGACGGCATCGCGGCGGGCACGATCACCGGTATCGGCAACCGGAAGAACGACCGCGTGCTGGAACTCATCCGCACCCGCGGCGTCGAGGTGTTCCCGGGCAGCCGGCGCTTCCTCGACGCCGTCATCGACGCCGGCCTCGCCCGCGCCGTCGTCTCCTCCTCGGCCAACGCCGCCCTCATCCTCGACGTCACCGGCGTCGACGCCGACATCGAAGTGCTCGTCGACGGCACGACCGCCCGCGAGCTCGGCCTGCCCGGCAAACCCGCGCCCGACACCTTCCTCGAGGCGGCCCGTCGCCTCGGCGTCGCGCCGAGTGAGGCCGCCGTCATCGAAGACGCCCTATCCGGCGTGGTCGCCGGGCGCGCAGGCGGTTTTGGCCACATCATCGGCGTGAACCGACTCGACCAGGCCGAGGAGTTGCGCGCCCACGGGGCCGACGTCGTCGTCAACGATCTTGAGGAGCTGCTGTGAGCACAGCCGATAACCTGAGCGTCGACCCCTGGCGGCTGCTCGAGCACGGTTTCGATCTCGACTCCCTCGGCCAATCCGAGGCGCTCTTCGGGCTGTCGAACGGCCACCTGGGCCTGCGCGCGAACCTGGACGAGGGCGAGCCCGTCGCCCAACACGGCACCTACCTCTCCGGCGTCTTCGAGAACCACCCACTGCCTTACGGCGAAGGTGGCTACGGCTACCCCGAATCCGGGCAGACGATCGTCAACGTCACGAACGGCAAGATCATCCGGCTGCTCGTGGACGACGAACCCTTCGACATCCGCTACGGCGACCTCACCGATCACCGCCGTGAGCTGGACATGCGCGCCGGAGTGCTGCGCCGCGTGGCGCACTGGACCTCCCCGGCCGGGCGCCAGATCATCCTGCGCTCCACCCGGCTCGTCTCCTTCACCCACCGCGCCATCGCTGCGGTGGCCTACGAGGTCGAGGCCGTCGACGCCCGCACCCGGGTCATCCTGCAGTCCGAGCTCGTCGCGAACGAGGCCGGCCCCGACGTGCCCACCGACGACCCGCGGGTGGCCGCGGCGTTGGAGGAACCGCTGCAACCGGTGACTCAGGACGCGGAGCGCCTCGGCGCGATCCTCCTGCACCGCACCAGGCGCTCCGGGCTCATGATGGCCGCCGGCATGGACCACGACATCGAAAGCCCCAACCAGTACGACACCGAGACCGACGTGCGCGAGCATTGGGCGCGCACGAGCGTCGTCAGCGTCCTCCACCCGGGAGAGACCCTGCGCCTGGTGAAGTACATCGGCTACGGCTGGTCCGCCACCCGCAGCCAGGAGGCCCTGCGCGACCAGGTCGCGGCGGCGCTCACCAGCGCCCGCTACGCCGGGTGGGACACCCTCGTGCGGGAGCAGCGGGAGTACCTCGAGGAGTTCTGGAGCACCGCCGACGTCGAGGTCGAGGGTGACCCCGTCATCCAGCAGGCCGTGCGCTTCGCGTTGTGGCACCTCTTGCAGGCCTCCGCCCGCGCCGAGCGACGCGCCATCGGGGCCAAGGGCCTCACCGGCACCGGGTACAACGGCCACACCTTCTGGGACATCGAGGGCTTCGTGTTGCCCGTGCTCACGATGACCCACCCCCAAAGTGTCGCCGACTCCCTGCGATGGCGGGCATCCACCCTGGATCAGGCGCGCACCCGGGCACGGATGCTGCGGCTCAAGGGCGCCACTTTCCCGTGGCGCACCATCCACGGGGAGGAGACCTCGGCATACTGGCCGGCCGGCACGGCCTCCTTCCACATCAACGCCGCCGTCGCCAGGGCCTTCGAGCTGTACCGGTTCATCACCGGCGACCTCACGCTCGAGCGGGAATGCGGCGTGGAGGTGCTCGCCGAAACGGCCCGGTTGTGGATGTCGCTCGGCCACTACGACAGGCACGGCCAGTGGCACATCCACGGCATCACCGGGCCCGACGAGTACACCGCCGTCATCGACGACAACGCCTTCACCAACCTCATGGCGGCCCGCAACCTCTACGCCGCCGTCCAAGCCTGTAGACGCCACCCCGACATCGCCGTCACCCTCGATGTCACGCCCGAGGAAACCGAGGAATGGTGGGCCGCGGCCGAGGCGGTGTACGTGCCCTACAACGCCGAGCTGGGGGTGCACGAGCAGAACGCGGGCTTCACCTCCTACGGCGAATGGGACTTCGAGGCCAACGACCGCAGCTACCCACTCATGCTCAACACCCCCTACTTCCAGCTCTACCGCAAGCAGGTCATCAAACAGGCCGACCTCGTGCTCGCGATGCACTGGTGCGGCACGGAGTTCTCCGCGGCGGAGAAGGCCCGCAACCTCGACTACTACGAGGCGCGTACGGTGCGCGACTCCTCGCTGTCGGCGGGCACGCAGGCCGTCATGGCGGCGGAGACGGGCCACCTGGAGCTCGCCCACGCCTACCTCCACGAGGCCGCGCTCGTCGACCTGCGCAACCTGCAGTCGAACACCGACCAGGGCATGCACATCGCTTCCCTCGCCGGGGCGTGGACCGCGCTCGTCGAAGGATTCGGCGGCCTGCGCGTGGGTGAGGACATGCTGCGGCTGGATCCGGCGCTGCCCGAGGGCATCTCGCGCCTCGCGTTCCGGGTGAGCTGGCGCGGAATCCCGCTGAAGGTCGCGGTGACGCGCGAGGAAGTCACCTGCCAGCTTCTCGGCGAGAACGGCGAGGAGATGCCCCTGGAGCTCTACGGCGAGCAGGTGCTCGTGACGTCGGGCGCCCCCGTCGTGCGGGCCGTCGTCGAGCGCCCGCCCCTCCTACCGACCCCGACCCAGCCGCCGGGCCGCGCGCCCGTCGTCGCCGGCGAACACCCCCTGCCCCTCGGGTCGAGCGCGACCTAGCGTTACTCGGGCCGGGACGTCGGATCCTCGCGGCCCGCCCGCGAGGGACCGGCCGCGGCGGCCGGTAGGGGAGAATGGCAGACATGGCACCACCGTCGAAGCGCAGTCCCGCTGCGCCTCGGCCACCGTTGCCGCGCGAGATCTGGGTGCTCGTGGGCGCCGCCTTCATCATCGCCATGGGCTACGGCCTCGTCGCGCCGGTGCTACCCGCCTACGCGAGATCCTTCGACGTGGGGGTCACCGCCGCCACGGTCGTCGTCTCCGCATTCGCGTTCATGCGCTTGATGTTCGCCCTGCCCGGGGGCCGGCTCGTCAGCCGATTCGGCGGGCGCCCCGTGTACCTCGCCGGGCTGCTCATCGTCGCGCTGTCGACCGGCGCCTCCGCGCTCGCCGCGGACTACTGGCAACTGCTGCTGTTCCGCGGACTGGGCGGCATCGGCTCCACGATGTTCACCGTTTCGGCGGCGAGCCTCGTCGTCGCCCTCGCCCCCGTCAAGGGGCGCGGGCGGGCCTCGGCCGCCTACGGCTCGGGGTTCCTCGTCGGAAACATCGTCGGCCCGCTCGTGGGTGCGGCACTGGCCGGACTGGGCTTGCGCGCGCCCTTCGTCATCTATGCCGTCGCGCTCGTCATCGCCGCCGCCGTCGTCGCCGGGCTCACCCGCGAGGTGGGCGCCGCCACCCCGGTGCGCTCCGCCGCCCAACCGGAGATGACCATGGCCGAGGCCATGACCCACGGCGCCTACCGGGCCGCGCTCGTGTCGGGCTTCGTGCAGGGCTGGAGCAACCTGGGAGTGCGGGTGGCGATCATCCCGCTGTTCGCGGTCACCCTCGGCGGCGCCGGGCAGTGGGCGGCCGGCGCCACCCTCGCCGCATTCGCCATCGGCAACCTCCTCACGCTCACGCGCAGCGGCGCGGCCGTCGACCGCATCGGACGCCGGCCACTGCTCATCGCCGGCCTGCTCGGCGGCGGCGTGCTCACGGTGCTCGTCGGGCTGTCGTGGCACGTGAGCGTGCTGCTAGTGCTGTCCTTCTTCGCCGGCGGCGGATCCGCGCTCATCCAGCCCGCCCAGCAGGCCGTGGTCGCCGACGTCGTCGGCAACCAGCGGGCCGGCGGCACCGTGCTCGCGCGCTTCCAGATGTCGGTCGACGCCGGCCAGATCGTCGGCCCCATCGCCTCGGGCCTCGTCGTCGACCACCTCGGCTATGGCTGGGCATTCGCACTCGCCGGTGCGCTCCTGCTGCTGGGCTCCCTGCGATGGCTGCGCGCCCCGGAGTCCATGCACCACGCCACGTAGCTCCACGTGGCGTGCGGGGCGAGGGGTGCGGGGGCGCGGGCCGCGGGGTGATGGGCGCGGGGCGCGGGGCGCCGCATCTTCGGGCGCGCCGGAGCTGATCGGTCGTCGTGCGAGGCTCGCGGGTCAATAATTGAGACGAGAGTCGCCGCAGGCCGCTGCGCACCTAGACAGAAGGGAGTGCAGGCCATGACCTCAGCTGAGGAACCCCTCGACACCGCTGACTGGATGTGGGTGCTGCACCGCCCCTGCCCGCAGTGCGGCACCGACGCGCGCGACTACTCCCCGGCAAGCATCCCGGCGCTCCTTGCGGCCGCCGTGCCCCGCTGGCAGGTGGTGTTGCGACGCGAGGACGTCGTCCGCCGCCCCGACCCGGGCACCTGGTCGGCGCTCGAGTACGTCGCCCACATCCGCGACGTCTGCCTCGTGTTCGGCGAGCGGCTGCGGCGCATTCTCACCGAGGACGAACCCGAGTTCCCGGATTGGGATCCCGACGACGCGGCGACGCAAGGCGGTTACCGCGATCTCGACCCGCCCGCCGTCGCCCAAGAACTCTGGCGGGCCGCAAACGACCTGGCCAAGGAATTCGACGACGTCGCGCCCGAGCAGTGGCAGCGCCGAGGCACCCGCAGCGACGGCGCGGTGTTCACCGTCGAGGGCCTCGCCCAGTACTTCGCCCACGAGGTCAACCACCACCTCCACGACGTCGACGGTTAGCAGCGAGCTGCCGGCCCAGCCACTGAGGGGCTGCGGATGCGGGTGGGCGTCGCGCGTGTCACCGTGAACTATGAGTGAGCACCCGACGCCCTCGGAAGAGCCGTACGACGCCGAGCAGGATCCGGATGCGGATCCCGACATGCTCGACTCCCGCCCGCCCC
>DATGSB010000257.1:0-3915 GCA_035303045.1 Actinomycetaceae bacterium
AGCAGCCTGTTCCACGGCGCGGGCGAGCTCGGCCGGGCGTCGAGTGGCGATGAGCCAGTACGGGGTGGGGTCGTGTGGGTCGGCAATCGCCACCCGCACGCCCTGCTTCATCCACGGCCGGTGGCACACATACGCGCGGGCATGGCCCTGCGGGCCCATGACGGCACGAAACTGCTGCGCGCCTAGGGCGGCGACATCCCCGAGGAACTCGGCCTCGATCCGCGCCTTCCCGGCGATGAGGACCGGCCCGGCGTCGAGAGTGCCGTCCCCAAGATCCACGACGATGAGCGTGGCGGCCATGAACATGCCGCCGACGATGAGCACGCCGGCGGCAACGGCGCCGATGACGGCGAGGCCCGGGTCAACCACCGACAGAACCAGCCCAATGGCGACGGCGAAGCCGACACCACCGGCGAGATAGCCCAGACCGGGCCAGAGACGTTCCCGGAAGATCACACCAGATGCGCTCACGCGACCACTGTGCCAGCCCCAGGTCGCTCGTTGCTACTACAGTCAGGAGCCGTGAGCGACAACTCTCCGTCCGACGTCCCCCAGGTTCGTGTGCTTCTCCACAACCTCGACCCGGACCTCCCGGCCCCCTCCTACGCCCACCCCGACGATGCCGGCGCCGATCTGCGAGCACGCACCGGCGTCACCCTCGCCCCGGGGGAGCGGGCGACCGTGCCCACGGGGATAGCCATCGCGCTACCACCCGGCTGGGTCGGGCTGGTCCATCCACGCTCGGGCCTGGCGGCCCGCCACGGCGTGACCGTCGTCAACGCGCCCGGTACCGTTGATGCCGGCTTCCGCGGCGAGATCACGGTGACCCTACTCAACACGGACAGCCACCACCCGGTCAGCCTGGCTCGGGGAGATCGCATCGCTCAGCTGGTGTTCCAGCGCGTCGCCCGCGCCGACTTCGTGCCCGTGACGACGCTGCCAGAATCCCTCCGCGGCGCGGGCGGGCTGGGCTCCACGGGCGGCTGGCAGACCGCGGACGTCGAGAGAGGCGTGTGAATGTCACTGTTTTCATGGTTCCGGCGGCGCTCCGCGGAGCCGGACCACGGCGAGACGGCGTCGCCTTCCCCGGAAGAGCCGGCCGAGACTGCGCAGCCGCTGACCAGCGGCCCGTGGGACGAGGCAGACCAACCGGAGATGGGCTCCCGAGTCGATCTCGGCTCGCTACGCGTGCCGGCCCGGCCCGGCATGAAGCTCCGGATGGAGGCCGACCAGACGACGCGGCAGGTCGTGGCCGCCAGCCTCATCCTGGGCGGCTCGGTGCTGCAGCTGCAGGTGTTCGCTGCCCCCCGCCACGCCGGTGTCTGGAGTGAGCTGCGCGAAGAGATCGCCGCATCCGTCGCCAAGCAGGGCGGGACCGCGGACGAGGTCGAGGGACCCTTCGGCCCCGAACTTCTCGCCCGCTTGCCGGTCCGCACGAAGGACGGACGCAGCGGGCACCGCCCCGCCCGCTTCATCGGCGTCGACGGCCCTCGCTGGTTCCTCCGCGGCGTCCTCACCGGTCAGGCCGCGATCTCGCCGGACGACGCGGCGACCCTCGAGGAGGTCTTTCGCGACACCGTGGTGATCCGCGGCACCACGGCGAGGCCGCCGCGGGAGCCGCTGCCCCTCACCGTCCCGCGCGTGGCGGGACAACCCGGCGCCGCTGAGAACCCCGAGGCCGCGGCCCCCGGCGGCCCAGCGGCCCCCGACAGCACCGGCGGGCCATGACCGCCCCCGCCGGATCCGGCCGGGATCGGCTGTCGCAACTCACCAGCAAACAGTTCTCGTTGGCGGAGGCCGTCGGCGGGGTCCGCGGGCTCGTGGAATCCGTGCTTCCGGGCCTCGTCTTCGTCGTCGTCTTCATCATCACGCGCAGCCTCGTGCCGCCCCTCGTCGCCGCCCTGAGCGTGACGGCGGTTCTCATCGTCGTGCGCCTCGCCGCCCGCACGCCCATCACCCAGGCGCTCGGGGGCCTGCTGGGCATCGTCATCGGGGCGGTGTGGGCGTGGCGGTCCGGGCAGGCCCAGGACTTCTTTGTCTTCGGCCTGTGGACGAATGCCGCCTACGCCGCGGCGCTGCTCGTGTCCCTCGCCGTGCGCTGGCCAGCCGTCGGGATCGTCGTCGCACTCCTGCGCCAGGAAGGCTTCGAGTGGCGCAAGGATCCCGCGCAACGCGGCAAGTTGCGGAGCTACACCTGGGCCACGGTGATCTGGACGGCGCTCTTCCTCCTGCGGCTGGCCGTCCAACTCCCGCTCTACCTCCAGGCCGCCGACGACTGGGCCGGCACCGCGTGGCTGGGGACCGCCCGCCTCGTCATGGGTGTGCCGTTGTGGGCGTTGACGCTGTGGCTCACCTGGCGCCTCGTGCGGGAACCGGCAACGAACGCCACAGCTGCCCAGGCATCGTGACCATCCTGCGCGACGTGGAGGTCGGGGCACCGGCACACGGGGGCCATTGCGTCGCCCGCGTCGATGGCCACGTGGTGTTCGTGCGGCACTCCGCGCCCGGCGAGGTCGTCGACGTCCGCGTCACCGAGCGCCGGCGCCGGTACTGGCGGGGCGAGGCCATCGCCGTTCACCGGGCCGCTGCGGACCGCGTTCCCAGCATCTGGCCCGAGGCGGGGCCCGGCGGCGTCGGCGGGGGAGAACTCGCCCACCTGCGGCTGCCCGCCCAACGCGCCTGGAAGACCCAGGTGTTGCACGACACCATGCGCCGCATCGGCGGCATCGACCTGGCCGACCATGGCCTGGCGGCGCAGCGGGTGGGCAGTATCGAAGCGCCGGGGCAGGACGATGGCCTGGCGACCCGCACCCGCGTCCAACTCGTCACCACGGAGGCCGGACACGCCGGAATGTACCGGCACCGCAGCCACGACGTCCTCGCCCTCACCGACCTGCCGCTCGCGGCACTCGACACTGAGGAACTCTTGCGGCCCGGGCGATGGCGGAAGTACCCCGCCGGCACGCGCCTGACCGCGGTGACCCCCAGCGACGGGCCGGGCGTGGTGCTCGCGGGTGAGGAGGTTGCCGTCGGCCGCTCCCGCTACGTGCGGGAGCGGGTGGCGTGGCAGGGCAACGAACTGACCTTCCGCGTCGCGGCGTCAGGATTCTGGCAGGTGCACCACCGCGCTCCGCAGGCCCTGATGGCCGCCGTCATGGCCGCCGCCGCGCCGCAAGCGGGGGAAGCAATTCTTGAGCTGTTTTCCGGGGCAGGACTGTTCACGCTTCCCTTGGCCGACGCCGTGGGGCCCGGCGGCGCCGTCCACGCCCTCGAAGGCAGCGACCAGGCGGTGCGCGACGCTCGGCGCAACCTGCATCAACAGCCGTGGGCGCGGCTCCACCACGGTGTAGTCGACCCCGCGAGCGTCGCGGCGTTCGAACGCGCCGACGTCGTCGTCCTCGACCCCCCGCGTCGCGGGGCGGGGGGCGACGTCATGGCGGCCATAGCGCAGCTGCGCCCGCGCGTCGTCGTCTACGTCGCCTGTGACCCGGCCGCGTTGGCCCGCGACGTCCGAGCGGCAGACGCGCACGGCATGCGGCTCGCCTCGCTCGAGGCCTTCGACCTCTTCCCCCACACCCATCACTTCGAGGCGATCGCTACGCTGGTGCCCACCGGTGTGCCGCATGGACTTACCTCCACACACAAAGTATCTTGATATCGAGATAAAAAAGCGGCAGCACCAATACGAGTCATCCTGCTGCGACTGTGGGCCGCTCACCCGTGCGTGGGTGAGCCAATCCGTCGCCGGCCGCCTGTGGCGCAGCAGTATCGAGGAGCAGATGTGAGCAGCGTCGACAGCTTTGGAGCAAAGTCCACCCTTGCGGTGGGCCCCAAGACCTACGAGATCTATCGACTTGATGCAGTGGCGGGCCTCGAGCGCCTGCCCTACAGCCTGAAGATCCTGGCCGAGAACCT
>DATGSB010000258.1:0-3823 GCA_035303045.1 Actinomycetaceae bacterium
TCCTCCACCGGACCCACGCCGTCCTCCCAGCGGTAGCCGGAGACGAAGTTGCCGCCCGGGTAGCGCACCACCGAGACGCCCATCTCCCGGACCAGCTCGATGACGTCGCGGCGGAAGCCCCGCTCGTCGGCCTGAGGGTGGCCCGGCTCGTAGATCCCGGTGTAGACGCAGCGGCCCATGTGCTCGACGAAGGAGCCGAAGGTACGCCGGTTGACCGGGGCGACGCGATAGGCCGGGTGCAGCACGACAGTGGTCTCGAGCATGGTCTCCCTCTCGGAGCGATCGTGGCCGGGGTGCTGCGCGAGCGCCGCGTGGTCCAGGCCGGTTGACAACGTTGTAAACCTCATGATGCCGGTGCGGGTTGCCTCCGTCAACGCACCGGTGTGTCGCTCACCCTCCGGTCCTACTTGACGCTGCCGAGCGACAGCCCGCCCTGCCAGTAGCGCTGCAGGGTGAGGAAGGACAGCACGAGCGGGACGACGGAGACGAAGGCTCCGGTGACGATGAGGTTCCACACCTGTTCCCCACCGGCTCCCGCGTTCGACAGCGCCTGCCACCGGTTGAGCCCGACGGTGACCGGCAGCAGGTTGGGGTCCTGCAGCATCGCGAGCGGGAGGAAGAAGTTGTTCCACGTCGCCACGATGGACAGCAGCAGGACGGTGATGACCGCCGGGCGCAGGAGCGGGAGTACCACCCGGGCGAAGATCCGCAGCTCGCCGGCGCCGTCCACCCGGGCGGCGTCGAGCATCTCGTCGGGCACGGAGTCCTGAGTAAAGACCCGGATGAGATAGACGCCGATCGGGCTGAGCAGCGAGGGCAGGATGACCGCCCAGCGCGTGTTGACGATCCCGATCTCGGTGAAGAGCACGAAGGTCGGGATGACCAGCGCCGTCAGCGGCACCATGACCGAGCCGAGAACGACGGAGAAGAACAGTCCCCGGCCCCGGAACCGGTACTTCGCGAAGCCGTACCCGGCGGCCGTCGCCAGCACGGTGGCGCCGACCCCTCCGGCGAGGGCGTAGAGGAAGGAGTTGCCGAACCAGCGCCAGTAGATCCCGCCGTTGTGGGTGCCTAGGCCGGCGATGTTCTCGAAGAAGCTGAACTCGTCGTTGAACCACAGCGGCCCGCCCGAGCCGGTGAACAGTCCGGAGTTGCTCTTGGTGCTCCCGACGATCAGCCACCACAGGGGCAGCACGAAGTAGAAGGCGAGGATGAGCAGCAGCACGTGCGGGGTGATGTGCCGGTCACGGGGCCCGCGGGCGGCGGGCCGACGCTGCCTCGTGCGCAGTGCCTGGTGGGTCTGGTGCGCCGGCTCGGGCGCCTGGATGGTCACCATCACTTCAGTCCGCTCTGTCGACGGGTGAGGAACATGAACGCGTAGGACCCGATGAACACGACGACCCCGAGTGCGAAGGAGATCGTCGAGGCGTAGTTGAACTGGTTGAAGGAGAAGGCCAGCGAGAACGCGTACATGTTCGGCGTGTAGGACGACGGGATCGCACCCTGCGCGGCGGAGCGCAAGATGTGCGGCTCGGTGAAGAACTGCAGGGTCCCGATGAGGGAGAAGACCACGACGAGCACGAGGGTGGCCGACACCATCGGGATCTTGATCCGGGTGGCGGTCTGGATGCCGCTCGCGCCGTCGATCCGCGCGGCCTCGTGCACGGCCGGGTCGATGCCGCGCAGCGCCGCGAAGATGATGATCATGTAGTAGCCGGTCCACTGCCACGTCACGATGTTGACCAGGCTCGCGAAGATCATGTTGCTCGCGAGGAAGTCCGGCGCCGTCGCCCCGAACAGGCCGAAGATGTCCTGCGCCGGCCCGAACCGCGGGCTGTAGAGGAAGCTCCACATGAGGGCGCCGATCATCCCCGGGATGGCGTAGGGCACGAAGATCAGCAGGCGGCTGAGCTTGGCGAGCCGGGTCGCGAGCACGTCGAGCATCAGCGCGGCGACGAGCGCCAGGCCGATCTGGATCGGCACCATGACGACGACGAAGGCCAGCACCCGCACGACGCCCTCGAGAAAGATCGGGTCGCTGAACGCCGTGGCGTAGTTCGCCAGGCCGGTGAAGGACTCCCCACCGGCCAGCGTCGAGGAGTGCAGGCTCATCCAGAACGCGTAGGCGAGCGGGACGATCATGAACCCCAGGAAGACCAGCCCGAACGGGGCGACGAACACCCAGCCCCACCGCTGGCGCTTGTGCTCGACGACGCTGGGCCGGCCCGGGTCGTGCTGGCCAGCGGGGCTCGGTGGCGCCGTCGCGCTCTGTCGTGGACTACTCATCGTGGTGCCTCCCGGGCCCGGGGCCGGCCGCGTTGCGCGACCGGCCCGGGGCGCTCACTCGACGTTGAACGCCTGGCTCGTCGCGTAGCTGACGATGCTGTCGTGGAAGCCCTGCAGGGCCGTGGCGGGATCGGTCTCGCCCTGGACCATCGAGAAGACGAACTGCGTCTGCTGGTCGTACACGTAGGGCTGGAACGGCGCGAAGGTGAAGCCGGTGTAGTCCGCCGCGGCCGGGAGGAAGACGTCCTTGTTGATCTGCTGGCCGTCGAAGAAGGGGTACTCCAGGTCCACGAAGTAATCCGACTCGAGGATCGGGCGCCACAGCGGGAAGAGCGCGGCCTCCTCGATGCCGATCTTCCAGGCCTCCTCGTTGTCGAAGATGCCCATGGCGACCTCGGCGGCGAGCTCGGGGTTGGTGGCCTGCGTGGTCACCGCGAAGGTCGAGCCGCCCCAGTTGATCTGCACCGGGTTGTCCGGATCCCACTGCGGCATCGGAGCGGCCCGCCAGCTGGCGTCCTCGTCGGCGTCGGACAGCCCGCCCAGGTAGCCCGGTCCCCAGGCCGCGGCGAGGTAGGTGGCGTAGGTGCCGTCGACGAGCTTGGTGTTGTAGTCGGTGGTGAAGGCGTCGTCGGTGGCGACCAGCCCCTCCTCCACCAGTCCGTTCCAGTAGTCGAGCACCTCCAGCGCCTCCGGGGTGTCGATGTCGACGCCGATGTCGGTGGGCTGGGCGGAGTCGTAGGTGAAGGGCTGCCAGCCGTTCTGGGCGAACAGGGCGTGCAGCAGCGCGCCGCCGTTGGGCGGGAAGTCGGCGATGACACCGTCGAACCCGGCGTCTCGCAGCTGGCGGGCGGCGTCGGCGAACTCATCCCACGTCGTCGGCACCTCGATGCCGTACTCGTCGAAGATGTCCTTGCGGTAGAGCATGCCCATGGGGCCGCCGTCGACGGGGATGGCGTAGATCGCCTCGCCGCTGGTGACGTCGGACCAGGCGCCCTCGGTGTACTCCTCCTCGAGCTCGGCGGCACCGTACTCGGCCAGGTCGACCAGACCGTCACGGATGGTGAAGCTGGACAGCACCTCGGCCTCGAGCATGATGACGTCCGGGGCACCGCTGCCGGCCTCGAGGGCCTGGGAGAACTTCGTGTACTCGTCGGCGCCCTGGCCGGCGTTGGTCCAGCAGATCTGGACGTCGTCGTGGGTGTCGTTGAACAGATCGACCACCTGCTCGAAGGCGGGGTACCAGGCCCAGACGGTCACCTGCTCGGCCTCGGTCTTGGTGATGGTGTTGGAGCAGGTGGCCTCCGCGCTCGCCTCGCCGTCACCGCCGCCGCAGGCGGCGAGGAGCAGTGCGGCTGCGCCCAGCGCTGCCACGGTCGCAGTTCGCTTGGATGACATGAATCCTCCTTGATCCGGCCGAGCCGCCTCTGCCGCTCGAGAGCCTGCGGGGTGCGCCGGTGCCGGGAGCCCTCCTTGGCGCCGGTCACGTCCCCCTACAACGTTGCTTACATCGTTGTAGAAGTAGTTTCTACGGGCTCCG
>DATGSB010000259.1:0-4140 GCA_035303045.1 Actinomycetaceae bacterium
GCGACCTCACGATGCGCGGTCGGGTAGGCCAGGCCGGCCTGTTTGGCCAGATCGGTGATGCTCAGCTCGTCATCGGTGAGCAGCAATGTAGAGAGCAGGCGGGCCTGACCGTCCGACCGGAAGATCGGGGCCAGGAGCGGCGCCTCTGTTCTCATATAACTGAGGTTAACCTCCGCTATATCGACAGTCAACGCCGGCGTCCTCGTCATCCCCAGAAGATGGGGTCCTCACCGCTGTCTATGTAGTCCAGCAGCGCCTTCACGTTCTTAGTCGGTCGCTTGGGCTTGTACTCGCGGAACTCGAGGTTGCGGTCGCGCCAATAGATCGCCCACAGGCCGGTCGACTTCGTGTAGCGCAGCCGCGCGATCGGGAACCGGGTGCGCTCGCCGACGCCATCCCACGGTGGGCGCACCTCGACGATGTCGACGTGGCGGTCTGAGATGTCGGCCTCGACCTTGACCTGATCCCATAAGTGCTCGGGCACGCGCTCCCGCGCCCAGAGTCGGATGCGGTGGAGATCTGTCTCGGGCAGAGCCATCACCCCAGTCTGCCCCCTCGAGAAGACGCGCACCAGAGGGCGCCGCGGTCCCCCGTCGCAGTGATGAACGGTAGGCGCGCCGCAAGACCATCCGTATGCGGGGCGGCCGGCTTCACGGCCTTTTGCCCGTCCGGGCGCATTGTTCAAGCTCGGGCGCAATTTGGTCTTGCGGTCGAGCTCCGCTGCGGCGAAAAAGCCGCTGACGTGCGAAGCATTTCATTCGTCCTTCGCAGTTCGCGATTTTCTCGTTCTAATTGCGCGATTCGCTCATCGACCTCGGAGGGCACCCCGGGACGATGCCCGCCATCGACCTCCGCACGCTTGACCCAGCTGCGCAGGGCCTCGGGGTGGATGTCCAACTGGCCCGCGATCCGCCGGATCACCACCATGCGCTTACCCTCGGCCGCGATCGCCTCCAACGCCATCCGCGTGGCCCGCTCCCGCAACTCCTCGCTGTACTTCCGCTGTCTTGCCATGACTCCTCATCCTCCTGGAATCAGAGCCTGCACAGAACCCGGGGCGCAACAGGGGCCTACTTCACCGCCGACTGGACGGGGGCCGGCCCTCAAAGCTTCGATCGAACCGAGCAGTAGGCACCGGCTCCCAGATCTCGTCTCGCCTCGGGAGCAGCCCGCTTGAGCCATCAGGCTAAAACTCTTGCGGACTGTGTGCGGACTGGGAGCACCCAACACTGCTCTGACCTGCGCAAACGCGCCGATTCACACGTTGAAGCGGAACTCCACGACATCCCCGTCGGCCATAACGTAGTCCTTGCCTTCGAGGCGGACCCGGCCGCGGGCGCGGGCCTCGGCCATCGAGCCGGCGGCGACGAGGTCCTCGAAGGACACGACCTCCGCGCGGATGAAGCCGCGTTGGAAGTCGGTGTGGATGACGCCGGCGGCCTCGGGCGCCGTCCACCCCTTCTCGATCGTCCAGGCACGCGCTTCCTTGGGGCCCGCGGTGAGGTAGGTCTGCAGCCCGAGGGTGTCGAAGCCGACGCGGGCGAGCTGGTCCAGGCCCGATTCGGCCAGCTCGGCCTCCGCGAGCATCTCCGCCGCGTCCTCCTCGTCGAGCTCGACGAGCTCGGATTCGAACTGCGCGTCCAGGAAAATCGCCTCGGCCGGGGCGACGAGGGCGCTGAGCTCGGACTGTAGCTCGGCGTTGGCCAGCCCATCGGTGTCGGTGTTGAAGACGTAGATGAAACGCTTGGCGGTCATGAGGTGGAACGTCGCCAGGTGCTCGGGGTCCAAGCCGGCGGCCTCGGCCCCGGCGGACACCAGCGTGCCCTCCTGCAGCAACCGCAGCGCGCCTTCCGCGGTGGCCAGCAGTTCCGCGTCGGCCCGCTTGGCTCGCACATCCTTCTCCAGCCGCGGCAGCGCCTTCTCCAGAGTCTGCATGTCGGCGAGCATGAGCTCGGTGGTGATCGTCTCGATGTCGCTGGCCGGGTCGACCCGGCCGTCGACGTGCACGATGTCCGGGTCGTCGAAGGCGCGGGTGACGACGCAAATCGCGTCGGCTTCCCGGATGTTGGCGAGGAACTGGTTACCCAAGCCCTCACCTTCCGACGCGCCGCGGACGATGCCGGCGATGTCGACGAAGGACACGGTGGCCGGCAGGATGCGCTCGGAGCCGAAGATCTCGGCGAGCTTGGGTAGCCGCTCGTCGGGCAGTGGCACCACACCGATGTTCGGCTCGATGGTCGCGAACGGATAGTTCGCCGCCAGCACGGTCGCGCGCGTCAGCGCGTTGAAAAGGGTCGACTTGCCGACGTTGGGGAGTCCGGCGATCCCGATCGTAAGTGCCACGTGTGCAGAGTCTACGTTGCGCAGGGTTCCCGCGATCTCACTGTGCGCGGTGGCACACTGGGAGACCACCCGCCGTTGACGACTCCAGGGGGCAGCGTGACCGACCTACGAGCCATCGCCGATGAGCAGCTGGCCAAGGCCCGCCAGGCGCCCCGCGGGCGCAGCGCGGTGCTCGTGCTCCACGACGGCGCCATGCGCCAGACGATGATGGCCCTGCGGGCGGGGAGCGAACTGGCCGAGCACAACGCTCCGCTGGCCGCGAGCATCCAGGTCTTTGACGGCACCATCACGGTCACGGCCTCCACCGACGTCACGATCACCGCGGGCGAACTCGCCGCCATTCCCCAGGAGCGCCACGGCGTCACCGCGGTCGAGGACGCCGTGTTTCTCCTGACGACGGTGACGGAAGGCTCATAGCCGCACGGCCGGCATCGGGGCGCCTCACCGCCCGCCTGCGGCAGCGATGTCAGTGCCCGATGTCATGCTGCCCGCATGGCTGCCTCCGACGTCCTCTTCCTTCTCCTCGGGCTCCTTGCTGGGGGCCTGGGCGGTTACGCGATCGCCCACAGCTTGGCGGCCCGCCGCTCGGCTGCCCTCCAGGCCGAGGCGGCGGCCGCGAAGGCCACGGCCGACGGCCTGGCCGCGCAGCACGCCGAATTGCAGCGCCGGGCCTCGGCTGACGCCGACGTGCTGCGCGCCCTGGCCCCCGTCACGTCCTCGCTGGATCACCTCCAGCAACGCATCGCCACCCTCGAACGGGAGCGCACCGAGCAGTTCAGCGCGTTGCGCCAGCAGCTCACCGACGCCCGACACGGCGAAACCGAGCTGCGGCAAGCCACCGCGCAGCTGGCCAGCGCCCTGCGGGCCGGTCCGACCCGCGGGCAGTGGGGGGAGCTGCAGCTGCGGCGCATCCTGGAGGCCTCGGGAATGCTGCGCCACGTCGACTTCGTCGAGCAGCGCACCGTCGCAGACGCCTCGCGGCCCGATGTCATCGTGCACCTGCCGGGCGAGCACCACCTCGTCATCGACGCCAAGGTGCCCCTCGACGCCTTCCTCGAGGCCACGGCGCTCGATCCGTACGGCAGCCCGGAGGAGGCGGCTGAACGCCAGCGCCTGCTCGCCGCACACGCCAAGGCGCTGCGCGGGCACGTCATGGACCTCGCCGGGCGGCGGTATCACGAAGCGCTGCCCACGAGTCCGGAGCTCGTCGTCCTCTTCGTTCCCTCCGAGGCGCTCCTGGCCGCCGCCCTCGATGCCGACGCCAGTTTGCTGGAGGATGCCCTGCGCGTCGGGGTCGCCCCCGCCTCCCCCAGCTCACTCCTCGCGCTCCTGCGCACCGCCGCCTCGATCTGGTCCGCAGCGACCGTGGCCGAGGAGGCGAATGAGCTCCTTGAGCTCGGCCGCGAGCTGTACTCCCGGCTGGCAAGCCTGAGCACCCACGTGCGCAAGGTGGGCCGGGGCCTGGAGAGCACGGTGGCCCACTACAACGCCATGGTCGGGTCCTTGGAAACCCGCTTGCTCGTCACCGCTCGCCGCTTCGAGGGCTTCGCCACCGATGAGCTCGAAGCGAGTCCGATCAGCGGGGACAAGGCCCAGCTGCGGCCGTTCACCGCACCTGAGCTCGTCGCGCAGGAGGAGTGAGCGGGCCGCAACGGGCCTCGACGGGCGGGCCTAGACCGTCTGGACGGGCAGCGCGCGGCGCTTGCCGCGCTTCGGCTGCTCCTTCAGCAGACCCGCATCCTTGAGGTCCCCGCGCAGGTTCTTCGGCAGCGAGAACAACACGTTCTCGGTGGCCGT
>DATGSB010000260.1:0-2766 GCA_035303045.1 Actinomycetaceae bacterium
GGGAGACGACGAGGAAGAACCACGCGGTGGCCTTCTGCGCCTTGGTGATGCCCACCGCCCCCGGCTGGAGGAAGCGCAGCGAGGGGGACTCACTGCCCTTCCACCCGATGTTGCGGCTCCAGCGCCCGTAGATGGCGAAGAGGATGCCCAGGCCGGCGAGCAGCGCGACGAGCGAGATGCCCGACCACACGAGGATGTCCGCCGTCGGGGTGTTCTCCACGCGCGGCTCGGGCGGCCAGTTGTTGGTGTAGGAGTAGGTGTGCCCGGGCCGCTCGGCCGCGGCGGCCCAGGCGGTCCAGGCGAAGAACGCCGTGAGGGCGTGGATCTCGTCGGGGTCGGTGATCTTGCTCGGCAGCAGGCCGTGCTCGGTGGTGTCGACGCCAAAGAAGTCCGCGTAGTGGCTGCGGATGTCCTCGAAGGCGGCGATCTGCTCGTTGGTGAGGACGACGTCGCCGGTGGCCTCGTCGTAGCGGTTGGTCCGCAGCAGCTGCGACGTCGCTGCCTGCGGGTCCTGCACGCCCTGGGTCTCGAGCGACTCGCGGACGTGCTCGGCGCTCAGGCGCAGGTACTCGGCGGTGTAGTCCGGGCCCAGGTAGGCGCCGTGGCCGACGATCGAGCCGTACTGCTGCAGCCCGCGGCGCAGGAAGATCTGCTGTCCCTCGGTGACCTCCTCCTCGGTGAACACCACCTCGCCGGCCTCGCTGACCGCCTGCTGGGGGAGGGGCATGGAGGCGGTGTAGGTGCGGTAGGCGAGGATCCCCATGACGAGGAACCCGAAGACCAGCACGAGGGCCACGCCCTGCACCCAGCCCTTGGAAATCGCCAGCTCTGCCTTGGACGGCTGCTGTGCCGTGCGGCGACTGTCTACGCTCACCCGTGAACCCCCCGGTTCTCAAGGGGCGCCGTCCAGGGCTCTCTGGGCGGCGTCCCGTGGAGCACTTCGCACAGGCTGACTCAAAAGTCGGCGCTGTTGGCGGACACTATGCCGCTTTCGTTCCGGAATGTCGATGGGTTCAGTCAGAAATCGGGAACGACTAATTTGCCCGATTTTTCCCTATGTCCTGGGGCGTGCTGAAGAGCTGCAACGGCCGCGTGAAACGGATACGACTGACGCCGCCGAGCATTCGGCGGCGTCAGTCGTACTTAGTAGCACCAAAGCAGCATGGGAGGGGGCGGGCGGCCGCCCCTCATCGGCGCGGGGGAGGAGCAGGAGCACCTCGCCCGGCGGCCATATCTGTCAGCGGATCGGCGACCCTCCGTCAACGGGGATGGTGTGCCCGTGGATGAAGGAGGCGTCGTCGCTGGCGAGGAAGCAGACCGCGCGGGCGATCTCGATCGTCTCGCCGTACCGGCCGGCCGGCGCCTGCATGGTCAGGTCGTAGAACGGGAAGTCGGGAGTGATCTCGGCGCCCTCGAACGCAGGGGTCTTGATGACGCCCGGGCCGATCCCGACGGCGCGGATGCCCTGGTGGCCGTAGTCGTAGGCGATCTGCTTCGTCAGGCCGATCACGCCGTGCTTGGCCGTGGTGTACTCGGCCCCCACCTCGCTGGCGACGACGCCGGAGGCGGACGACACATTGATGACGACGCCGTCGCCCCGCTCGAGCATGTGCGGCAGCACCGCCTTGGTCACGAGGAAGACGCCCTTGAGGTCGACGTCCATGACCTTCTCCCACTGGCTGGTCTCGATCTCCAGCAGCGGCAGGTAGGCACCGAAGACGCCCGCGTTGTTCACCAGCACGTCGATGCGGCCGAACGCGTCGAGCGCGGCCTTCGTCATGGCGGCGACGGACGCCTCGTCGACGACGTCCACCTCCAGCCCGATGGCCTCACCACCTGCGTCCTTGATCTGCTGCGCGGTGGCGTCCGCCCGCTCCTGGGTGAGATCGGCGACGACGATCTTCGAGCCCTCCTTGGCGAGCTCGACGCACATGACCTGACCCAGGCTCGACCCAGCCTGCTCAGCCCCGTGGCCGCCTCCTGTCACCAGAACCACCTTGTCGCGCAGTCCGCGCATGCTTCCTCCTTGTACGTGGGTGTATAGGGAACGGCTCTCACCCCCCGAGAACGCGGGGCGGGGCCTCGTTCAACGTAACCACCGGCCGGGGAACTCGCAGGGTGGGGAGACGTCGCCCACAGCCCAGGCCCCTCATCACATGATGAAATGCCCTCGTGACGGACACCTTCCCCAGCTGGCTCGAGGACGACGGCGAGCCCGCGTCCCGTCGGAGCCGCCGCGAGCAGAGCGGCGACGGCGGCCACCGCAGGCGCCGCCGGCGCAAGCCGCGCCGCAGTCGCACGGTGCTGACGCTCGTCATCCTCGCCGTCCTCATCGTGCTGCTCGGCCTGCTCGCGGTGTTCGCCTGGCAGGCCCGCACCGCCTACGCCGAGCTGCGTGAGGCGCTGCCCAAGGTCACCGAGCTGCGGCAGCAGGCCCTCAACGGGCAGAGCGGCGTCGCGGCCGAGACCACCGACGCACTGCAGGAGCACACGGGCACCGCGCGCGACGCCGTGACCGGTGTGCACTGGGACGTCGCTGCGAAGCTGCCGTGGCTGGGCCCGAACATCACCGCCACACGCACGGCCACCGAGGTGGTCGACGATCTCGCCACCGGGGTACTGCCCGATCTGGTCTCCGCCACCAACATCGTCAACCCGGCCCGCCTCGCACCGCAGGACGGGCGCATCAACCTCGACCCCTTCACCGAGGCCGCCCCCAGGGTCATCGCCGCGAACCACGCCGTCCAGGCCGCGCAGGAGCGCCTC
>DATGSB010000261.1:0-2405 GCA_035303045.1 Actinomycetaceae bacterium
CCATGACGAACATTGTCGTACTGATCAAGCAGGTTCCCGACACCTATTCGGAGCGCAAGCTGTCGGACGGGGACTTCACCCTGGACCGCGAGGCCGCGGACGCGGTCCTGGACGAGATCAACGAGAAGGCCGTCGAGCAGGCACTCCAGATCAAGGAGGCGAACGGCGGTGAGGTGACAGTCCTGTGCGCCGGGCCGGACCGCGCGACCGAGGCCATCCGTAAGGCGCTGTCCATGGGGGCCGACAAGGCGGTCCACCTCACCGACGAGGCGCTGCACGGTTCGGACGTCGTCCAGACCTCCTGGGCGCTGGCCAACGTCCTGGGCACCATCGAGGGCACCGAACTGGTCATCTGCGGCAACGAGGCCACCGACGGGCGCATGGGTGCGGTCCCCGCCATCCTCGCCGAGTACCTGGGCCTGCCGCAGGTCACCCATATGCGCACCGTCGAAGTCGCCGACGGCGTGGTCAAGGGCGAGCGCGAGACCGACGAGGGCATCTTCGAGATCGAGGCGCCGCTGCCGTGCGTGGTGTCCGTCGCGGAGAAGATCAACGAGCCCCGGTTCCCGTCGTTCAAGGGCATCATGGCCGCCAAGAAGAAGCCGGTCGA
Source organism: Actinomycetaceae bacterium (assembly GCA_035303045.1). GTDB lineage: Bacteria > Actinomycetota > Actinomycetes > Actinomycetales > Actinomycetaceae > DATGSB01. The sequence continues at coordinate 611 of DATGSB010000261.1, forward strand.
GGTGCTCAGCCTGGCCGACACGAACGTCGAGCCCGGACAGGTCGGCAAGGACAACGCCGCCTCCACGGTCACCTCCTCGAGCCCCAAGCCGCCGCGCGCCGCCGGCGAGAAGGTCGTCGACGAGGGCGAGGGCGGCAACGACGTGGCCAAGTACCTCGTCGCGCAGAAGCTCATCTGATCCGCGCTCAACCCGACCGACTCACCCCAGTCTTTTTCAAGGAGAATCCACCATGGCTGAAGTCCTCGTCGCGGTCGAGCATGTCGACGGCGAACTCAAGAAGGTCTCTCTCGAACTGCTGACCGCCGCCCGCGCGCTGGGCGAGCCGTCCGCCGTCGTGTTCGGCGAGAGCGGCTCCGCGGGCGCCCTCACGGACGCCCTCAAGGACGCGGGCGCCGAGAAGATCTACGTCGCCGAGGGCGACGCGGTCCAGAACTACCTGGTCACCCCGAAGGTCGACGTCCTCGCCGGCCTCGCCGAGCAGGGCGCGGCTGCGATCCTGCTGGCCGCCACCTTCGAGGGCAAGGAGGTCGCGGGGAGGCTCGCGGCACGGACCGGGTCCGGCGTGCTCAGCGACGTCGTGGAGATCCGCGACGACGGGTCTGCCGTTCATTCCATCTTCGGTGGCGCCTACACCGTCGAGGCCACCGTCTCGGGCGACACCCCCGTCTACACGCTGCGTGCCGGCGCCGTCGAGGCAGTCCCGGCCGCCGGTGCGGGCGAGGTCGTCGAGGTGCAGGTGCCCGAGCCGGAGAACGCCGCCAAGGTCATCTCGCGCAACCCGATCGTCGGCGGCGACCGCCCCGAGCTCACGGAGGCCACCGTCGTGGTCGCCGGTGGCCGTGGTGTCGGCTCGGCCGAGAAGTTCGAGGAGGTCGTCGAGCCGCTCGCCGACTCCCTGCAGGGCGCCGTCGGTGCCTCGCGTGCCGCCGTGGACTCGGGCTACTACCCGGGCCAGTTCCAGGTGGGGCAGACCGGTAAGACCGTCTCCCCGCAGCTGTACATCGCCCTGGGCATCTCCGGCGCCATCCAGCACCGTGCCGGCATGCAGACGTCCAAAACGATCGTCGCGGTGAACAAGGACGAGGAGGCGCCCATCTTCGAGATCGCCGACTACGGCGTGGTCGGCGACCTGTTCAACGTGGCCCCGCAGCTCACGGAGGCGATCAACGCCCGCAAGTGAGGCTGACGTCCCTCGTCGAGCAGACGTGAGACCGGACCCCGGCACCCCTGCGGTGCCGGGGTCCGGCGCGTTCGGGCGTATCCTTGCCTGCGATATGTCCACCACCCGCCCAGTGCACTATCTGGATCACGCCGCCACCACCCCGATGCGCCCATCCGCGGTCGCCGCGTACACGGAGGCCGCCGCCCAGGTCGGCAACGCCTCCTCCCTCCACGGGGCGGGTCGACGCGCGCGTCGCCGCGTAGAGGAGTCCCGGGAACTGCTCGCCCACCACCTCGGTTGCCGGCCCTCCGAGGTCGTCTTCACCTCCGGTGGGACCGAATCCGACAACCTGGCCGTTCTCGGCCAGGCGGCAGCCGCGACGGGCGACGTCGTGGCGGTCGGTGCCGCCGAGCACCACTCCGTCCTCGACGCCGCGGCCCATCTGGCCACCGAACGTGGGGGCTCTCACGACGTGCGGGTCCTGCCCGTCGACACCCGTGGCGCCGTCGCGGCACGCACCGTGGCGGAGCTGGCCGGCGAGGTGGGGCCTCGTCTGGGCCTCGTCGCCACGATGCTGGCGAACAACGAGCTCGGCACCCTCACCGATGTGGCCGCCGTCGCCGAGCCCGCCC
>DATGSB010000262.1:0-6682 GCA_035303045.1 Actinomycetaceae bacterium
CGGTCTACGGAAGACCGCGCCACGGGGCGCTACGGCTACCCTGAACCGCTTAGTCCGGCTCGTGGGCACAACTTCCCCGTTGGTGGACTAAGCGTCTCACGGCGGAGGATGAGGGATTCGAACCCTCGAGGGCGTTAACCCAACACGCTTTCCAAGCGTGCGCACTAGGCCGCTATGCGAATCCTCCTGGCGGTAAGAGGGTACCCGAGCCGCGCGGCGGGATCGAACTTCCGCCCCCACCAGCCGGGTGAGATTGCCCGCATGCCGCTGGCTAGAGTGAGCGGCGATGCCCGCGACGTCTCAATCCCGATCCCGCCTCGATGCCCCGATCTACCTGCTGACGGCGATCGCGTTCACCGTCGGGCTCGTCGAACTGGTCATCGGCGGCACGCTCGACCTCATCGCGGACGACCTCGGCGTGACCGAGGGGCGCGCCGGGCTGCTCATCACCGCATTCGCCCTCGTCTTCGCCATCAGCGGCCCGGTGCTGCTGTACCTCGTGGGCCGGTTCGACCGCAGGCGGGTCACCCTCGCCGCCCTGGCGGTGTTCATCGCCGGCAACGTCGTCGCGGTGCTGGGCGACACCTACGCCTGGCTCATGGTCTCCCGGGTCATCACCGCCGCCAGCGGCGGCCTGCTCACGGTTCTGGGACTCACCCTCGCCGCCCGGCTCTCGAGCCCCGCGCAGCGGGGGCGGGCCATCGGTCTCGTCGTCATGGGCATCAGCGGTTCGATCGTGCTCGGCCTGCCGATCGGGGTGAGCATGGGGCACGCCTTCGGGTGGCGCAGCCCCTTCGTGCTGGTCATCGGCTTGGCGCTCGTCCTCATGGTCGTCGTCGCACTGCGCCTCGGCGCGGTCGCCACCCAGCGCCCGGCGCCACTGGCCGAGCAGGTGGCGGCCCTGCGTAACGGCCGGGTGCTCAGCGCCCACCTCACGACGTTCTTCTTCCTCGCCGGGCACTACACCCTGTATGGCTACCTCACCCCGTTCGTCATCGAGACGATGGGCTTCGGGGGCGGGCTCATCACCACGGTGTACTTCGTGTTCGGCGCCGCGGCCGTGCTCGGCGGCGGGGTGGCGGGCGCGCTCACGGACAAGGTCGGCCCCCGCCCCACGCTGCTCGTCGCCACCGCCCTGTTTGCCGGCTGCCTTCTGCTCATCCCGCACGCCACCGACCTGCCCGCCGTCTTCTGGGTCGTGCTCGCCGTGTGGGGCGCGCTGAGCTGGGCCATCACCCCGCCCATCCAAAGCCACCTCGTGCGCCTGGCGCCGCACGCCGCCGACACCCAACAAAGCGTCAGCAACTCTCTCCTGCACCTCGGCATCGCGCTCGGTTCCCTCATCGGCAGCGCCGTCATCGACCGCTTCGACGTCACCCACAACGCCCGGGTGGGGGCCCTCTTCGTCGTCATCGCCTTCCTCACCGCCGTCCTGGCCTTCCGCGGCGGGGCAGGCCGCCGGCCCGGGCGGCCGGGCGGGGCCGAGACGGCGGGGGCCGAGCGGGCGGGGGGCAACGCAGGCGCCGCCGAGGAAGGCGGCACCGACGAGGCTGAGGCCGAGACGGCGCGCACCCAGTAACCCAACCCCGCATAAGTGTCGCCTTATATAAGGCGGTGCGCAAAGATGAAGTATGCACGCCTTCGACGTCCTGGGGGATCCCGTCCGGCGGCGGATCCTCGAGATGCTCGCCGAGGGCGAGGCGTCGGCCGGGGACATCTCGGCAGCCATCGCCGCGGAGTTCGGCATCAGCCAACCCGCGGTCTCCCAACACCTGCGAGTTCTGCGGGATTCGGGGCTCGCCACCGTCCGCCGAGCCGGCAACCGGCGGCTTTACGCCGTCGACCCGGACGGGCTGCGGCCCGTGAGCGAATGGCTCACCCCCTTCGAGCGGTTCTGGCGGGGCCCGCTCGCCGCCCTGGACACCGAGCTCGCCCGCGGCCGCCGGGCCGCGCGGTTGGCTGATTCACCCCCGCACGCTGATCCACCCCTACAAGAGGAGTAACCATGGTTGACGTATCCGCCCAAATTGGGGCCGTCACGCGCGAGCTGCGCGACGACGAGGTGGACGGCGCCCCCGCGCGGGTCCAATCCCTCACCCAGACCTACGACGCAGGCATCGCGGACGTGTGGGAGGCGACGACCACCCCGGAACGCATCGCCCGGTGGTTCCTGCCCGTCTCCGGCGACCTGCGGACCGGGGGCCGCTACGAGCTCACCGGCAACGCGAGCGGCGAGATCCTGGAGTGCGAACCGCCCGCCGACGGTGCGGCGCACTACCGGATCACGTGGGAGTTCGGGGGAGGCGTGTCGTGGGTGCGGCTCGGGCTCACGTCGCAGGGGGCCGATCGTACGACGGTCACGCTCGAACACACCGCCCCGGTCGACGCCGTGCCGGCCGAGATGTGGGACACCTTTGGGCCGGGGGCCACGGGCGTGGGCTGGGAACAAGCGTTCCTCGGCCTCGCGCTGCACCTCGGTGCCCAGGACGCCGCCGTCAGCCCCGAAGAGGCCGAGGCGTGGGTGTTCTCCGACGAGGGGCAGGCGTTCCTGCGCGCAGCCGCCGACAGCTGGGCCGCCGCGCACGTCGCCGCGGGAGCGGACGAGGCCACCGCCGCGCGGGCTGCCGACGCCACCTTCGGGTTCTACACCGGCCAGCTGCCCACCGAGTAGCGTGCGCTCGCCGGCTCCCGGGTCGGTTAGAGTAGACGCGGCTCCCCGTGCGGCGTCACCCCACTGAACTCCCCCAGGGCCGGAAGGCAGCAAGGGCAGGTGGGCTCTGGCGGGTGCACGGGGAGTCCTTTACGTTGCGGCGCAGGGTTGCGTCTCTATTGCGGCAGCGCCACGGGCGCACCGGGGCGCGCCTGTGGGCGGGTGCGGCCCATCCACTCCTGGGGAAGCGGCTGCCGCGCGGGGCGTGAGTTGCCTACAGTTCAGGGGTGAGCATCGCCCTGTACCGCCGTTACCGCCCGGAGACCTTCAGCGAAGTCATCGGGCAGGAGCACGTCACCGACCCGCTGATGGCGGCGCTCCGCGCCGATCGGGTCAGCCACGCCTACCTGTTCTCCGGTCCCCGGGGGTGCGGGAAGACGACGTCGGCGCGCATCTTCGCGCGCTGCCTCAACTGCGCCGAGGGGCCCACCGACACCCCGTGCGGCACGTGCGACAGCTGCGTCGAGCTCGCCCGCGACGGCAGCGGCTCGCTCGACGTCGTGGAGATGGACGCCGCGTCCCATGGTGGCGTGGACGACGCGCGAGACCTGCGGGAACGGGCCGCCTTCGCGCCGGCTCGCGACCGGTACAAGATCTTCATCATCGATGAGGCCCACATGGTCACCAACCAGGGCTTCAACGCGCTCCTCAAGCTCGTGGAGGAGCCCCCGGCGCACGTGAAGTTCGTATTCGCCACCACCGAACCGGAAAAGGTCATCGGCACGATCCGGTCCCGCACCCACCACTACCCGTTCCGCCTCGTGCCCCCGCAGCGCCTCACCGCCTACCTCGAGGAGCTGTGCGCGACGGAGGGGGTCACGGTGGCCCCGGGTGTGCTGCAGCTCGTCGTGCGCGCGGGCGGCGGCTCGGTGCGCGACTCGCTGTCGGTGCTCGACCAGCTCATCGCCGGTGCCCAGGACGCCACCATCGATTACGAACGCGCCGTCGCGCTGCTGGGCTACACACATGCGACCCTGCTCGACGACGTCGTCGACGCCATCGCGGCCCGGGACGGCGCGAGCCTGTTCCGGGTGGTCGACCGGGTGATCGACACCGGTCACGACCCACGCAGGTTCGCCGAGGACCTGCTCGAACGCCTGCGGGACCTCGTCGTCATCGCCGTCTCCCAGGAGCACGCCGCGAACGTGCTGCGCGCGGTGCCGAGCGACCAGCTGGACCGCATGCGCGTGCAGGCCGAGCAGATGGGAATCGGCCAGCTGTCGCGCGCGGGTGACCTCGTCAACGACGCGCTGTCGGACATGAGCGGGGCCACCTCGCCGCGTCTCCAGCTCGAGCTGTTGTGCGCGCGGCTCCTGCTGCCCGCCGCCGACGACGGCGACCACGGATACGCCGCGCGCCTCGACCGCCTCGAGCGTCATGCGCGCAACGCGCCCGCGGCGGCTCCATCACCCACCGCATCGCGAGACACAGCCGCGCCCGCCGAGCCGGCCGCCCAGCGCGGCCCCGAGCCGGCGCCCGACCGCGGCCCCGGGCCGGCCGTGGAGGACGAGCGCCGTCCCGAGTCGGCCATTCCGACCGGCCCGCTTGGGCAGGACGAAGCCGCCGCCGACTCGGCGCCCGAGGCGCCGAGTGGCTCGGTTCCTGGGCGTGGCCCGCAGCCCGCCCAGCCCGACGCCTGGCAGCCCGCCGTCCGGCCCGGGTCGGCGTCGGCAGCCGAGCCGGCCGCCCCGCCGTCGAGGCCGGCTGAGGCTGCTGCGGCGCCCGCCGCCCAGCCCGCTCCTGACTCGGCCCCGGCCGCCGCCCCGGCTGCCGCCCCGCCATCGCCCAGCGCCGAGGGGCAGGACGGCGCCGCGGCCACCGCAGACGCCGACATGATCCGCCGCCGGTGGCCCGAAGTGCTCAGCACGCTGGCGGGCTTCAAGCGCTCGACGTGGACGCTGGTATCCCAAAGCGCCCACGTCGCCGAAGTCTCCGGCGGCGTGCTGCACCTCGCCTTCACGACCTCCGGCCTGGCCCAAACGTTCCGCAGCGGCGGCCACGGCGAGTTCGTCCAGCGCGCGCTGAGCGAGACCCTGGGCATCCGCCTGCGCATCGAACCCAAGCTCAGCCGCGCCGCGGAGCAGAGCCCCGCCCAGCCGCCCGCCCCCCACGGCAGCGGGCCCCAGGTGTGGGACGCAGGCCGCCCCACCGGTGCATCTGCGCCGAGCCCGGGCACGCCGAGCCCCACCGCCGCGAGCCCGGGGATGCCGGGCCCGACCGCGCCGTCCCCCCACGGCGCCGCCGGTGCCGCGGCCCCGAGCACGGGCGGCCCCGCCTACGGCTCCCCCGATGGGCCCGCCGGGCGCGGCATGCCGGGCGCGCCGGCAGCGCCGGGCGTCGATGCCGGACCGCCCCGGGGTCAGGGCACCGTGCCGGCGCCGCCCACCCGGCCCAGCGCGCCCCCGACCGACCTGCACGACGACGTCCCGCGCATGGATGATCCCGACGCCGAGGACTCCGACCTCGTCGGCCCCGCCGTCATCGAACGGGTGCTCGGCGGCACGGTGATCTCCGAGGAGTGAGCGCCGACCCCGCGGCGTGAGCACGCCACCGGCGGGCCGACGGTGCGCGAGGAGGCCGCGCGGTCGGCGTAGGCTGAAGCGGTGTACGAAGGCGCGGTTCAAGACCTCATCGACGAACTCGGGCGGCTGCCCGGGATCGGCCCGAAGAGCGCCCAGCGGATCGCTTTCCACGTGCTGGCCAGCGACAAGGCGGACGTCTCGCGGCTCGCGGCCGCCCTCATCGAGGTGAAGGACAAGGTTCGCTTCTGCGACACGTGCGGCAACATCTCCCAGACCGAGCAGTGCCGCATCTGTGCCGACCCGCGCCGCAGCGACGAGCTGCTGTGCGTCGTCGAAGAGGCCAAGGATGTCGTCGCCATCGAACGCACCCGGGAGTTCCGCGGCAAGTACCACGTGCTCGGCGGGGCGATCAACCCGATCAACGGGGTGGGGCCGGACGATCTGCGGGTGCGGGAGCTCATGACCCGCCTGGCCGACGGCTCCGTCACCGAGGTCATCCTCGCCACTGATCCCAACATCGAGGGGGAGGCCACCGCCACCTACCTCGCCCGAATGTTGCGCGGCATGGGCGTGCCGGTCTCCCGGCTCGCCTCGGGCCTGCCCGTGGGCGGCGACCTGGAATACGCCGACGAGATCACCCTCGGGCGCGCCTTCGAGGGACGCCGCCGGCTCGAATCCTAACCGCCCGTAAGGCGCCTGAGGCCGCCCCACACGCCGTTCGTAACGGTCAAGACTTCATCTACCCAGGGTCAAGGGCGAGCTGTGTTGAGTGTCATAATCTTGGCCCTCCCATACAGGTTCGGGACCGAAAACCTTTAGACTACTGGACGTCCGAGGGCGCCTCGACACGACCTGGTGCCCGTTTCCCACCACTTTTCGGAGATTCATGGCCCTCGTTGTGCAGAAGTTTGGCGGGTCATCCGTCGCCGACGCTGCAAGCATCCAACGCGTCGCCAAACGCGTGGTCAAAACCAAGGAAGAGGGCAACGACGTCGTCGTTGTCGTCTCCGCCATGGGCGACACCACCGATGAACTCCTCGACCTCGCCGACGCGATCACGAGCCAGCCCGCCGCGCGGGAACTGGACATCCTGCTGACCGCGGGTGAGCGCATCTCCATGGCGCTGCTGGCCATGGCCATCACCGAGCTCGGCGTGCCCGCCCGCTCCTACACGGGCCTGCAGGCGGGCGTACACACCGACACCGTGCACGGCCGCGCCTCCATCGTCGGGGTCATCCCCAAGCGGATCGCCGAGACGATCGACAGCGGCGGCGTCGCCATCGTCGCCGGTTTTCAGGGCGTCACACCGAGTCAGGACGTCACGACGCTGGGGCGCGGCGGCTCCGACACCACCGCCGTGGCGCTGGCCGCGGCGCTCAAGGCCGACGTGTGTGAGATCTACACCGACGTCGACGGCCTCTTCACCGCCGACCCCCGCATCGCGCCCGCC
>DATGSB010000263.1:0-21765 GCA_035303045.1 Actinomycetaceae bacterium
CACGTCTTGGTGAGGTCGAAGGGGTTGAAGCGGTACGTCTTCGCCTCTTCGTACGGCATGACCTGCACCGACAGGCGCCACGTCGGGAACTCGCCGCGAGCGATCGCGTCATACAGGTCACGACGGTGGAAGTCGGCGTCGGCGCCCGCGAGCCGCTCGGCCTCCTCGTTCGTCATGTTCTGTTCACCCTGCTGGGTGTGGAAGTGGTACTTCACCCAGAAGCGCTCACCTTCGGCGTTGATCCACATGTAGGTGTGCGAGCTGTAGCCGTTCATGTGGCGCCACGTGCGGGGCAGCCCGCGGTCTCCCATGAGGTAGGTGACCTGGTGGGCCGTTTCCGGGTTCTGCGTCCAGAAGTCCCACTGCATGGTCGCGTCGCGCAGGCCGCTACCGGGCAGGCGCTTCTGAGAACGGATGAAGTGGGGGAACTTCATGGGGTCGCGGACGAAGAAGATCGGCGTGTTGTTGCCGACGAGGTCGAAGTTGCCCTCGGAGGTGTAGAACTTCAAGGAGAAGCCGCGCACATCGCGCCACGTGTCCGGCGAGCCCTGCTCACCGGCGACCGTGGAGAAGCGGGCGAGCATGTCCGTCTTCACGCCCGGCTGGAACAGCGCGGCCTTGGTGTACTTCGAGACGTCCTCGGTGGTCTCGAAGGTGCCGAAGGCGCCGGAACCCTTGGCGTGCGGGTTGCGCTCGGGCACCCGCTCGCGGTTGAAGTGGGCCAGCGTTTCCACGAGGTGGACGTCGTGGAGCAGCAGCGGACCGTTGCTGCCAACGGACAGCGAGTTACGGTCGGACTGCGCGGGGGCGCCGAGCCCGGACGTCGAAGGCCCGTGGTGCGGGCGAGGGGAACCGTTGTTCGTCATGAACTCTCCTTGATCGGTTGCAGTGGGGAAGATTCAGTGGCCGCGCATGCGGGGCAGGTGCCCCAGAAGATGACCTCGGCGGTGTCGATGGCGAATCCGTGCTCCTCGCTCGGTGCTAGGCACGGCGCTTCGCCTATCGCGCAGGCCGTATCGCGCACCGCGCCACACGAGCGGCACACCACGTGGTGGTGATTGTCGCCGCGGAAGATCTCGTAGCGCCCCGGCGACCCGGCCGGCGTGATCCGGCGCAGGATATTGGCCCGGGTCAACGCGTTGAGCACGTCGTAAATCGCTTGCGTGGACACGGTGCCCAGGCGATCGCGTACCCCGGCGTGAATCGAGTCCGCCGTCGCGTGAGGATGGGCCGTTATCTCCTCGAGCACCGCCAGACGCGGCGCGGTCACCCGAAGGTTGGCGGCGCGCAGCAGGTCGGCATGCGTGGGGGACATACCGCCACTCTAAGCCCTTATCTGGAATTAATCAAGTTTAAGAGTGTGTCGCGAAAGCGACAGCTGGACGTAAGCGCGATGGGCGCGCCGCGCTCAAAGATCGAGCAACATTCGGCTGTTGCCCAGTGTGTTCGGTTTGACCCGGGCCAGGTCGAGAAATTCCGCGACGCCGTCGTCGTGGGAACGCAGCATCTCCTCGTACACGTCGGTGCCCACGGGCGTGCCCTCGATCACGCGGAAGCCGAAGCTCTCGAAAAAGTCCACCTCGAACGTGAGGCAGAACAGCCGCGTGAGGCCGAAGTCGCGGGCACGGTCGATGAGCTCGGCCACGACTCGCCGACCGATGCCGCGGCGCTGGAACTCCTGTGCCACCGCGGCCGTGCGAATCTCGGCGATATCGTCCCACAGCACGTGCAGCGCCCCGCAGCCCACGGTGAGCCACTCGCCGTCGGCGATCTCGAGGTCGGCGACTACGAACTCCTGGATGGATTCGAAGTAGGCGATGAGCGCCTTGGTGATGAGGACCTTCTCGCGGGCGTAAGGCTCGACGATGTCGAAGATCCGTCGCGCATCCGAGGGCATCGCCTGGCGAACGACGATGCGTTGGTCGGCCGGCGCTGCGGGGGGTTGTTCATGCGGAGTGTCCACTTTCCTGATCATCGCACGTTGCCCTCCGGTGCGCTGATGCGGCCGGGAGCGAGAGCCCTCACACTGGACAGGGCAATTGGCCCCAGTCGAGGAGGACGCATGTCCGAGGTCACGTCCGCCGCCCCAGACCAGCTCAGCTTCGGCGACCCGGTGGCGCGCTATCCCAAGATCTCCCCCGAGCCCCAGGTGCAGCCCGAGCCGGGCTTGCAGCAAGATACGGAACCCAAACCGGACATCGGTAAGGACAGCTACCGGGGCACGGGGCGGCTCACCGGCCGCAAGGCCCTCATCACCGGCGGGGACTCCGGCATCGGCGCGGCCGTCGCCGTGGCCTTTGCCCGCGAAGGAGCCGACGTCGCCCTCGCCTTCCTCCCCCCGGAGGAACCCGACGTGCGCGAAGTCGAGAAGATCGTCACCGAGGCCGGGCGGCGCGCCGTCCTCATCCCCGCGGACTTCACCGACCCCGCCGCCGCGGCCCAGACCGTGGCCACGGCCGTCGAGGGACTGGGAGGCCTCGATATCCTCGTCAACAACGCCGGTAAACAGGTCGCCGTCGAAAGCCTCGAGGAGCTTCCCGACGAGCAGGTGGAGACGACGTTCGACGTCAACATCGTCGCGATGTTCCGCACGACGCGTGAGGCGCTGCGTCACATGCCCGCAGGCTCGACGATCATCAACACCACCTCCATCCAGGCCTACCAGCCCTCGCCCACGCTGCTGGACTACGCCGCCACGAAGGCGGCGATCAACAACTTCACCAAGGGCCTGGCGGCGCAGGTCGCCGAACGAGGCATCAGGGTCAACGCCGTGGCGCCCGGGCCGATCTGGACCCCGATCCAGCCCAGTCACGGGCAGCTACCCGATGCCATCCCGGAGTTCGGGCACAACACGTGGCTGGGGCGTGCGGGCCAGCCCACCGAAGTCGCCTCCGCCTTCGTGTTCCTCGCGTCCCCCGAATCCAGCTACGTGCTCGGCGAAACGCTCAACGTCAACGGCGGGATGCCCACCCCGTAAGCCCGTGGTCAGGCGGGGGTGAGGCCGCGGCGAAGCATCCCGAGCACGAGGGCGAGCTGCGCGGCGACGGCGGCCAGCAGCAGGACGGCGATGGCCAGGTCGAGGCTGTGGATCACCCATGCCGCGGCCGCGCCGATGCACCATACGAGCACCACCCGTTGGAGAAACCCGAAGCGGCGAGCCGTCTGCTCCAGCACGCCGCGGGTGTCTGCCCGTCCCAGGCGCCACCACCCGGCCCCGGCGACTCCCGCGGCCGCGAGCGCAACCACCTGGCCGCCACCGAGCAGGGTGACCGCGGGCCACGCGATCGGGGAGTCGGCGCCCGCGAGGACGAGCAGGCTGGCGGCGAGCACTCCCAGGGCGAGGCACGCCCCGCCGCTGGCGATGAAGGCCGTCCGCAGTGCGTGGTCGGGCAGTCGCGGTTGTCGATCCACACCCCGCAGCGTACGTGCTACGTGCGCGGCAGGCTGATGCGCGGCGTGGCCGTGCCGGTGCGCGCGATCAGGCCGTCGTCCAGCAGCCCGGAGATCGCCCGGCGGGCCTGCTCCGGAGGTGTCGAGCCGCCGTCCAGGGCCTCCAGGAGCGCGGCCTCGACCACACCGGCGGGGTCCGGATGCTCGCGCAGGAGTTGCATGACGCGGCCCCGGACCTGCCGGTCGGTGCCATGCCACGGCTGCGTGCGGCGCCGTGCGGCGTGACGATCGGCGGGCCGACCGGCCGCGAGCCACCGGCAGCCTGCCGCAAGGGGACAGGAACCGCAGTCGGGTGAACGCGCCGTGCACACCACGGCGCCGAGCTCCATGACGGCGGCGTTCCACGCCGCGGCGGGGGCGTCCCCCGCAGGAAGCCGGCTCTTGGCCCGGCGTCGCTCGGCAACCCCGAGATGGGGTGGCGGCATCGCCTCGCCATCAAAGGTGCGCGCGAGCACGCGGCGCACGTTGGTGTCGAGCACGGTCGCGCGCCGGCCAAACGCGAAGGCGCGCACTGCGGCCGCGGTGTAGGGGCCGACCCCCGGCAGAGCGAGCAGCGCGGCCTCCTCCTCGGGCACCTCCCCGGCGTGGTCCTCGACGACCGCCCTAGCGCACTCCTGCAACCGCAGCGCCCGCCGGGGGTAGCCCAGTCGGCCCCATGCGCGCAGCACCTCGGCCGCCGACGCCCGGGCGAGGTCGCCCGGCCGAGGCCACCGGCGTAGCCACTCCTCCCACACCGGAGCCACCCGCGCCACCGGCGTCTGCTGGGACATGACCTCGCTCACGAGGATGCCCCAGGCGCTGGTCGCCGGGTGCCGCCACGGTAAGGGGCGAGCGGCCTCGGCGAACCACACGGCCACCGCCCGGTGCATGGCGCCCAACTCCATGCCCCCAGTCTCACTCACGACGCAGCCCGGCGTGCCCACGCGGAGGTTGGGCCCTCAGCCCATAGCCTCACGACTGTGAGCGATCGTCCGTCCCGCCCCACCGCCGCGACCTTCCGGCGCCGGCGTTTGGTGGCCCTTGCGGTGCTGCTCGGCGTCATCGCACTCATCGGCGCAGGCGTGATGGCACTCATCGGTGCGGTGCGGGGCGATGCGGACGCCAGGGAGCCCGATGGGGAACCGACGGCGCACGACACGCCGAGCCCGTCACCCACCGATGAGCTGCCCGGGGACTGCCGGGCCGAGGATCTCGAGGTCGATGTCTCCATGGCCGCGACAGAACTCGCCGTCGGTGCGGGCAGCCAGGTGCTCATCGAGTTGCACAACACCGCGGAACCCTGCCTGTTCGAGGCGGGCGCCCCCCAGGTGGTCGCCACGATCACCTCGGGCGACGACACGGTGTGGCGCAGCGATCACTGCGCCACGGATGCCACCCGGCTGCTGCTCGACACCGGCGTCGAGCACGAGGCGACCATCCATTGGCCGGGCCGGCGCTCGCAGCCGGGATGCCCGGGCGGTCAATCGATCGCGGACAGCGGCACCTACCGCCTCCTCGTCGACCTTGCGGGTGCGCGGGTGGGGCAGCCCGAGGGGCTCGTCTTCGTCGTCGAATAGCGGCGGGACGAAGCCCTCAGATGTAGCGCTCGAGGATCGAGGATTCCGCGAGGCGCGACAGCCCCTCGCGGATACTGCGGGCGCGTTGTGGACCGATGCCCTCGACCTGCAAGAGGTCGTCAACGGATGAGGCCAGCAGGCTTTGCAAGGTGCCGTGTTTGGCCACGAGCGCCTCGATCGCGGCAGCGGGCAGCCGGGGGATGTTGGTGAGCATCCGGTACCCGCGCGCCGCCACCGGCTCATCGAGGGACTCCCCGTCAGGCCCCCCGATCGCCAAGGCCCGGGCGATCGTCGACAGGTCGATCAGCTCGGTTGCGCTGAGCTGGCCCAGGCGCTCCAGCACGTCGTCGACGGACGCCGCGGTGGAGGCGAGGTAGTCGCGCAGGATGGCCTCGCGATTGACATCGATACCGCCCATGAGCTCGTCCAGCTGCAGGGAAAGCAGTCGCCCATCGGCGCCGAGCTCGAGGAGATAGTCATCGATTTCCTGCGAGATCCGCGAGACCATCTCCAGGCGCTGGACGACCGTCGTCACATCGCGCACGGTCACGAGATTCTCGACCTCGAGGGCGGAAAGCGTGCCGGCGACCTCGTCGAGGCGGGACTTGTACCGTTCGAGCGTGGCCAGCGCCTGATGGGCGCGCGAGAGGATGAGGTCGCTGTCTTCGACGACACGGCGATGGCCATCGACATACAGCGCGACGATGCGCATCGACTGGCTCACGGTGACGACCGGCACCCCCGTTTGCTTCGCCACCCGCTCCGCGGTGCGGTGCCGCATCCCCGATTCGTGGGTGTCGATCGTCGTGGCCGGGGTGAGCTGCACGTTCGCACGCCGAATGCGCTTCTTGGGGTAGTCGACCACGACCGCGCCGTCCATCTTCGACAGCTCACGCAGCCGCGTCGCGGAGAACGGGATATCGAGGTGGAAGCCGCCGGAGCACAGTTCTTCGATGTCATCGTTGTAGCCGAGCACGATGAGGGCTCCGGTGCGCCCACGCAGAATCCGCTCAAGGCCGTCGCGCAGTTCCGTTCCAGGTGCGACCGCCTGGAGAGTGTCGCGCAACAAACCGCTGAGGTGGCTGGGCACTGGATGGCTCTCCTTGGTCGGGGAAGGGCGCATCGCGCCGTTGTGCGGATTCTACTGTCCCCGCCCGCCGCCGTGTCGGCTACTGCCACCTGACGGTTGTTGTCCCGCTCCGCCGGCGCAGCGAAGTCGGCCATGAACCGCGTCGGACCTGTGCGACGGGTTCCCATGAGTGAACGCCGCTGAACCCGCCCCGCGCTGGCCTGGCTCCTGGGAGTCCGTCGAAAAGGGGGTCTGGAACCCATGAGTAACGACGGGCTCCCATGAGCCAGCGGCTTGAGCGGTCTGGATCCCAGGAGCTAGTCGTGCTCAGCGTGCGCGGGCTGGTGGGAAGGGGGGCTGTTCGTCGTGATCACCGACGAAGAACGAGAGCTGGCCGTTGGGTTCGAGTATCGCGATCCGGATGTCGGCGACCGATCGGATGCCTTGTTGGCGGGCGGCCTCGCGGAGGTCGGCCATCGACAAGCGCTCGCGCCGCATGACGCGGCGCGTGGGTTCGCCGTCGTAGCAAACGATGACGGGGCGGCCGTGGAGGAGGCGCTCGGCACCGCGGAAGCGGGCATTGAGCCAGGACAACGTGATGGTAAGCAGCGCGAACGTCGCGAGCGCCAGCACGGCTCCGGTCATCGAATAGTCCTGCTGGGTGATGCTCTGCTGGACGAGATCGCCCATGACGATGAACATGATGAGTTCGAAGGCACTGAGCTCGCCGAGGGTGGACCGACCCACGATGCGAGTGACGGCCCACAAGACGAGGAAGATGACGACTGCGCGTAACACCGTCTCCACGAAACTCTCCTTAGGGAAGTAGCCGCGTCGTGAATTCGATGGGAGCAATCCGCTCGCCGTCGACAACGAGCGCGACGGTGCCCGACGCGCCGTAGCGGCGGCCAGGCTCCACGAACTGGTCGACGGCCACCACGAAGGTGGCCCCCGGCGGCGGGTCGAACACCCAGTACTCCACGGCGCCGTCCGACGTTTGGCGCAGTGCCTGAGGGTTGAGGCCCTGGTGCTCGAAGATGGCGAAGTAGTCGGCACTCACCGCGATCTCGATCGGATCGGTGAACCCGCCGGCCTTGGCGACTTTGAGTTCCCACGTGGCGGCAAGTCCCGAGCGACTGAGTGGGGAGTACGTCAGCGTGAGGGTGTAGCCATCCTCGATTGCACTGACCGTGCGGGTGCGGTCTCCCAGGAACCCCAGCGCTCCCGCCGCCACGAGCAGGGCGAGCACGACGGCACCAAAGCGGCGGCGCCACAGGGGCCGAAGATGGCCCGGGGGAGGCACCCCTTCGAGTGTCGTGCTGCCCATGCCACGTTGTAGCACCGGCACCACCGCGCTGCACCCGGAGCGAGCGGGGGGAGAGTCAGTCAGCTCCGCGTCGCCGCGGTCTCACCCGGCTCCAACGCGAGCTCGACCGCCTCAGCGAGATTGCCCACCGCGATGGCGCGGATGCCGGGGACATCGATGCCCTCCGCCCCGCGTTTGGGCACGATGGCCCGGCGGAATCCAAGACGAGCCGCTTCGCTGAGGCGCCGCTTGATGCCAACAGTGGCCCGCACGTCGCCGGTGAGCCCCACCTCGCCGAAGGCAACGATGCCCGCGCGCAGGGGCCGGTTGGCCATCGCCGAGACGACGGCGAGGGCGACGGGCAGGTCGACGGCAGGTTCCACGGCTCGGGCACCGCCGACGGTGGAGACGTAGATGTCGTGGTTGTGCAGCTGGAGGCCGTGGCGGGCCTGCAGGACGGCCAGGGTCATCGCCGTGCGCGAGGTGTCGACCCCCGCGGTCGCCCGCCGGGGATTCGACAGGGCCGAGGCCGCGACGAGCGCCTGGATCTCGGTGGGAATAGGTCGGCGCCCCTCCATGGTCACCGTCACGCACGTGCCCGCGATGCCGTCGACGGCTCCCGACAGGAAGAGCCCGGAGGGGTCTGCCAGCCCCTCGATGCCGGAGTCGGAGAGCTCGAAGCAGCCGACCTCGTCGGTGGGCCCGTACCGGTTCTTCGTGGCGCGCACCATGCGAAGGCGGCCGTGGCGGTCGCCTTCGAACTGGCACACGACGTCGACGAGATGTTCCAGCACCCGTGGCCCCGCGATGCCACCGTCCTTCGTGACATGGCCGACGAGCACCATGGGAATGTGCCGCTTCTTTGCGGCGGCGATGAGGGCCGCGGCCACCTGCCGCACCTGGCTGACACCGCCGGCGGCGCCGTCGGTGGCGGCGTCGGCGATCGTTTGCACGGAGTCGATGACGACGAGGCGGGGTGCGTGGGCATCGATGTGGCCCAACACCGTGGCCAGGTCGGTTTCGGCGGCGAGCAATAACTCGGGGGCCAGGGCGTCGATGCGCTCCGCGCGCAGCCGTACCTGGCTCGCCGACTCCTCGCCGGTGACGTACATGACGGTCTCGCCGCGGCGCGCGGCATGGGCGGCGACGTCCAACAGCAGCGTCGACTTGCCAACCCCGGGTTCCCCCGCAAGAAGGACGACGGCGCCCGGGACGATGCCTCCCCCGAGTACCCGGTCGAGTTCGCCCACCCCGGTGGGCCGGGCCTGCGCCGTCTCGGCCGCGACCTCGGCGATCGGCACCGCCGGGGTGCGAGGCAACAGGGCGACGGGGCCGCGTGCGGGCACGTCGGTGGCTTCCTCGACCGTGGCCCAGGCCTGACATTGGGCACACCGCCCCACCCACTTTGCTGACGCCCAGCCACATTCGCTGCACTGGAACGTCGTTCGGGCCCGTTTTGACCGCGATGGCGTAGCCGACATACCCGCCACCGTAGATGCAGGGACCGACAATGGCGGCGGCTGCGGCGTCGCCGGCCCGTAGAATCGGACTCCGCGTCGCAGTCGACGACGGCGCGGGAGGGGAGCGGTCATGGCGCGGGAGTCCGACACGGCCAGTCGCAGGAATTCGCGTGCTGATCGCGGGGACCGGGGCTGGTTCGCCCGCTGGTGGTGGCTCATTCTGATCGTCGCGGTGGCGGTTGCCACCGCCGTCGTCATCGCGATCGTGCAGCAGGGCAGCGAGGAACCGCAGCCGCGCCCGACGGTGACCGGCCCGGCCCCCAGCCCGGCCATCGAGCCGAGCCCGCGGGAGACGGCGGACCCGGTGGCCCAGGCCCTCCCGGACGGCGTCCTGCGCTACGCGGTCACCTCCCAGGAGGACATATCGCCCGCCGGGGACATGCTCGGCGGGTTCCGGCTCGTTTACTCCGACGGCGACGCCGAGTTCGTCCTGGAGGCCCGGCAATGGCGCGACGCCGCGCACGCGCAAGCGGCGGCGCGGGAGGAGGGCGCCGAGGTCGCAGGTGGCGAGGAGCGCGACGTGCTCGTCGCCGGGGACAGTGCCGGAACCGCCTGGGTGGGGCCCGGGGCGGCGGTGTGGAGCAACGGCAGCCTGCTCCTCACCATCGAGGCGCCGGCCGATGACGCCGAAGAGCTCTTCGACGCGTTCCCGCTGTAGGCCGCTCGCGTGTAGGCCGCTGGCGAGGGCCTACCGCCGTGCCGCGAAGGCCTCGAGGCTCTCGGTATCTCCCGACACGATGATCGTGTCCTCGGCATCGATCAACGTATCGGTGCTGGCGTATTCAAACGGTTTGCCCGGTGACTTGACCCCGAGGATGGTGACGCCGAAGCGCGCGCGGGCGCGCGTCTCGGCGATCGTGCGGCCGCGAATGTCGCGGGGCGGGTGCATCTTGACGATGGTGAACCCGTCCTCCATCTCGATGTAGTCGAGCATGCGCCCCGACACGAGGTGCGCGGCGCGCTGGCCGGCGTCGTGCTCCGGGTAGATGACGTGGTGGGCGCCGATGCGGCGCAAGATCCGGCCGTGCTCGGCCGATGTCGCCTTCGCCCAGATGTGGGTGACGGCGAGGTCAACGAGATTGCTCGTGATGAGCACGCTCGCCTCCAGCGTCGTGCCCGTTCCGACGACCGCCACGGGAAAGTCCGCGGCGCCCAACTGTTCGAGGGCATCGGGGTTGGTGGCATCAGCCTCAACCAGCGGTAGGTGTCCCGCCCATTGCTGCACGATGTTCGGGTCCCGCTCGACGGCGAGCACCTCGCGCCCTAGCCGATCGAGGGTGAGGGCAAGGGCGGTGCCGAAGCGGCCGAGGCCGATGACGAGTACCGCGTCGTCGCGTGATCGTAGGTGTGCCATGGGGCCAGTGTGCCGCCGTTCAGCCGATGATGGGGCGCTGGGCGGGCATTCGGATGAGGCGGCGGCGCTGGCGCAAGGCGAGCGCGGCCGCGAGCGTCATCGTGCCTGTGCGCCCGGCGAACATGAGGGCGCTCAGCACGTATTTGCCGCCATCCGGTAATTCGGCGGTGATGCCGGTAGATAACCCGACAGTGCCGAAGGCAGAGATCACCTCGAACAACACGACGTCGAGGTGCTGGTCGGTGAGCAGCAGCAGCGCGAGGGCGGCCCCGCCGACGAGGGTGGCGCCGAGGAACGCCACCGCGACGGCCAGCCGCACGCCGGAGGTGCGCACCCGCATGCCGAAGGCCTCGATGTCGCGGTCCCCTCGCGCCTCGGCGACGATCGCCAGCACGAGGACGGCGAACGTCGTCACCTTGATGCCGCCGGCCGTCGACGCCGAGCCGCCGCCGACGAACATGAGCGCATCCTGCACGAGCCACGACGCCTCGCGTAACTCGGCCACGTCGATCGTCGACAGCCCCGAGGAGCGGGAGTTCACCCCGAACATCAACGTGGTGAGCAGCCGCTCCGAAAGGCTGAGCCTGCCCAAGGTTGCGGGGTTCGCCCACTCCAGAGCGCCCAGCACGGCGGCGCCACCCAGGGCCAGCAGGCCGTAGGTGGCCAGCGTGAGTTTCGTGTGCAGCGACCAGGCCCGCGGCCGACGCCACCGGTCGGCGACGTTGAGGAGCACGGGGAACCCGAGCGCGCCCACCGCGCCGCCGATGATGATGGGCAATCCCATGGCCCAGTCGCCCACGTGGGGCGCCAGCCCGCCGTCGAGAATGACGAAGCCGGCGTTGTTGAAGATCGACAGCGACATGAACACGGCCTGCCACAGCGCCCCGCCCGGGGAATGGCCCATCGCGAGGAACCGGGGCAGCAACGCGCAGATGAGTACGACCTCGACGACAACGGAGGTGATCAGCACGGCACGCACGAGCGTGCCGACCTCACCGAGCCGCGTCTCCTTCGTCTCCGAGGCGACGAGGAGGCGATGGGTCAATCCGATCCGCCGGCTCACCGCGAGCGCGAGCACCGAGGCGAGGGTCATGACGCCTAACCCGCCCACCTTGACCCCGACGAGGATGACGGCCTGCCCGAACGGTGACCAGTAAGCGGCCGTGGACACGGTGGTGAGCCCGGTGACGCACACGGCCGAGACGGCGGTGAACAGCGCGTCCACGAAGGGTGCCCGGCCCGGCCCCGACGTCGCCGCCGGCACCGACAGCAGAACGGTGATGACGGCGATGATCGAAGCGAAGACGACGAGCACGAGGCGGGCGGGGGAGCGCTTCGCCACGTGATCGACGGCATCGCGAAGCCGGCGGGTCGGCCGGAGGGGGCTCATCATCGGCACGGCCGCAGCTGGGGGTGGGCGCCACGCGCCACGCGAGATGTAGCCACGGCGTCACCTTGCCAGAGGTAGGGCCCGTCGCGCTCGCGTACGGCTGGCGGGGCTACGGTGGCCCACATGCCGTCGCGTGCGCTGTTGCCCTGGAGCGAGGAACTCCTGCGCTATGACTTCGGCGGGCACCACCCGATGACCCCGCGACGTTTGGCGCTCACCTATGACCTCATGACCGCCTTGGGGGTGACCGCGGCAATGACGATCACCGATGTGCCCCTCGCAGCCGAGGATGACCTCGAGCGCGTTCATACTCCCGACTACATCGCCGCGGTCAAGCGGGCCCGCCCCGGTAGTTCGGAGCCGCGCTACGGGCTGGGAGACCCCGACACCCCCGCTTTCCCCGACATGCACGAGGCCAGCGCCCGCATCGTGGGTGCCACGTTGCGCGCCGCCCGGGCGGTGTGGCACGGCGAGGCTCCTCGGGCGTGGAGCCTCGCCGGCGGCATGCATCACGCGATGCCCGCCCGCGCGGGAGGGTTCTGCGTGTACAACGACGTGGCGGTGGCCATCGCCGCCCTGCTCGCCGAGGGCGCCACCCGCATCGCCTACGTCGACGTCGATGCTCACCACGGCGACGGTGTCGAGCGGGCATTTTGGGATGACGACCGGGTTCTCACCATTTCGATCCACCAGCATCCCGACACGCTCTACCCGGGCACCGGGTACGTGCAGGACGGCGGCGGTCCTGCGGCCCGCGGCTACGCCGTCAACGCTCCCGTGCCCCCTGGCACGACGGACGACGAATGGCTGCGGGTGGTGGATGCGATCGTGGGGCCCTTGGTGCAAGAGTTCCGCCCCGAGGTTCTCATCACCCAGCACGGATGCGATACCCACCCTCGCGACCCGCTCGCCCGCCTGGCGGTCTCCGTCGACGCCCAGCGCGAGGTCGCGCAAATGTGCGGAGAGTACGCGCAGCGCTTCGCGCAGGGCCGGTGGGTGGCTACCGGTGGTGGCGGGTATGACGTCAGCGACGTCGTGCCTCGCGTCTGGAGCCACGTCGCCGCGATCGTCGCGGGCCGGCCGATCGATGTCGCCACTGCGCTTCCGCGGGAGTGGCGGGAGCATGCGGGCGTCGCGGAGGCGGGGGCAACGACGATGGGTGACGGCCGCACGCCGCAGCTTCGGTCGCTGAGTGAAGGCTTCGATCCGAGTGACGATGTCGACCGCGTGATCATGGCGGTCCGCAGGGCGGTCTTCCCGTGGCACGGTCTCGATCCGATGCCACACTAGGATGCAGACGGCGCAGGCACGAAGAGCAGCCAACTTCCCGTAACGAGGCGGTAGGCTCTAGAGTCCGTCAATGAAAGAGCGTCGCAGCAGCCGACGCCGCGAACAGATGAGGTGGAGATGGCTCAGCAGGAGGCCCCACGCTTCTTAACCGTGGCGGAGGTTGCCGAGCTCATCCGCGTGTCGAAGATGACCGTTTACCGCATGGTGCACGCCGGCGATATCCCCGCTGTGCGCGTCGGCCGGTCCTTTCGCGTGCCGCAGGCAGCCGTGGAGGAGTTGCTGGCCAGCGGGGTCGGAGATTGGACGCCGGACAGCCAGGCCCGGTGATTCCGTTGCGCTGCGCAAGCGGCCAGCAGGATAAACTGACAAGGTTCTGCACGCGGCGCCGGATGACGCGCGCCTCATTTTGCTCCAATATTGCGAGGTTCCATGGGTTCAGTTGTTAAGAAGCGGCGTAAGCGCATGTCGAAGAAGAAGCACCGCAAGCTGCTTCGCAAGACCCGCCACCAGCGCCGCAACAAGAAGTAAGCGGATCCTCGTGACGCCTCAAGGCCCGGCACTGCGCCGGGCCTTGATTTTTTAGGCAGCGACGCTCAGTTACCGCGGCCGCACGACCCGCGCGCGCCGCCGCAACGAGCGGGCGACCGCCATGGCCGCCCACACCGCCCCGGCCCAGCCGGCGCCCCGCAGCCCCTTGCCGACGTCGCGGCGGCGGCGCCGGAAGTCCCGCACGGGCCAGCCGACCTCCGCGGCGTGAAGACGAAGATGGGGTTCGGGGTTGATGGCACACGGGTAGCCCACGCTCGAGAGCAGGGGGACGTCGTTGATCGAATCCCCGTAGGCGAAGCTCTGCGCCAGGTCGATGCCCCGTTGCTCGGCGAGAGCCGCCACGGTCGCCTTCTTGCCTTCCCCGTGCAGCATGTTGCCTCGTAGTTCGCCGGTGAAGACGCCGTTGACCGACTCCGCGACAGTGCCCATGGCACCGGTGACGCCGAGCCGATGCCCCAGGAGCTGGGCGAGTTCTTGTGGGGTGGCGCTGATGAGCCACACCTCGTCTCCGGCCTCCAGATGTTGTTCGATGAGGGCGTGAGCGCCGGGAAAGATCCGGTGGGCGAGCACCTGCTCGTAGACGTCCTCACCGACCGATACGACCTCTGCAACGGTGCGCCCGCGCACGATGTGCAGCGCGCGTGCGCGCAGCTGCGCGATACGCGTGGTGCCCTCGCCGAAGATCAAGTAGGCGACGGCGTGCATGGCGAAGAATGCGATGTCGAGTAGCCCGAAGAACCCGCGGCGGTACAGCTCGCGTGCGAGGTGGTAGGCGCTCGCGCCTCGGATGATCGTGTTGTCGATGTCGAAGAACGCGGCCCTCACCGTGGGCTCGCCGTCGCTCGGCGCCGATTCCACGGCGCCAGGTTCACGGGGTGCGGACACGCCCCCAGCCTAGAGGGCACGCCCGGCCGCGCGCTCCCGGTCGTTTCGCAGGAGCGCCGCGGGGCCTTAGCGGACGTCGCCGGCGGCCATGATGTCGCTCAGCGCCTCGCCGAAGCGGTCGATGTCGGCCTCGGTGTTGTAGAAGTGGGGCGAGATGAGGATGCGCCCCTCCTTGTCCGACACCGACACCTGCCGGTCCTGGAAATCGGCGGCCGTCCGAGTGGAGTCGGCGACATCGAATCCCACGATTCCGCCCCGACTGTGGTGCGGCGTCACCGGTTCGATACCCGCGTCGCGAAGGACGGTGAACGCTCGGTCGGTGAGAACCTCGATCTGGCGGTGGATTCGGTCCCACCCGAGCTCGTCGAGATAGGCGAGGGTCGCATCGAGAACGTAGAGGCCCGGAATGTTCGGCGCGGCGTAATTGAAGCCCTTACTCGGCGGCCGGTTGGCGTAGCTGCGAAAGATCGGCGTGAGCTGCTCTCGGGCCCGCTCGCGAAAAACGCCGATGGCGTTACCGAATCCCGACATCAGCCATTTGAAGGTGCCCGCCCCGTACACGTCGACATAGCTGAGGTCGACCTCCGTGGCGCCGAGGGCCTGAATGCCGTCAACGATAAGTAGCGCATCGACCTCCCGACAGGCCTGGCCGAGGCGGGTGAGGTTCACCTTCGTGCCGGTCCACGGGTGCACGTGGGCGACGCTGACCGCGCGAGTGCGTTCATTGATCGCGGCGAGCATTTGATCTTCCCGCTCCGCGGCCGCCCCCGGGGTGAGCTGGACGAGCTTGGCGCCCTGTTCGACCGCGGAGGTCCAGGCGAGGATATTGCACGGGTATTCATCAGCCATGACGACGATTTCGTCGCCTTCGCGCCACTGAAAGCTATTCGCGGCAATGTTGATGACTTCACTGGTATTGCGGAAGAATCCGACGTCCTCGCTGGGAACATCCAGGAGTTTCGAGGCTCGCTGTAAAGCGCTTTGTGCGGGGCGGTGCCACAGGGGTTGCGCATCACAGCCGAGAGCGGCGACATCCACGTAGTACTGCCCGGCGGCTGCGGCTGCTCCCGGGAAAGCCAGTCCCGCCCCGGCAGACTGCAGGTATACCCAGCCATCGCGGTAAGGGAAGTCGTTTCGAACCTTCTGCAACCACTGCGCCAACGTGCCCTCCACAAGTGCCACCCAGAGGCGCCGTCGTGACACCGCTGTCGGGATGATTTCGAATGCACGATACGCGGCAAAGCTGCAGGACAACGCGCAATTTTCCGTGAGGTAGAAGGGGCGTTGAGGTCCCGTGAGGGCTGGATTAGGTTCGGGCGAACCGGCTCCGGTGGCGGCTGGGCGTGTCGAGCGAGGATGTCAATGACGAACACCATCGATTGGGAAGGCGCCGTCAAGGCGGACTTCCCGTATCGCAAGAATCGGATCTACCTCAATTCAGCGGGCGCCGGGTTGGCGTGGTCCGGGCAGCCGGCGGCGGCAGCGCACTACTACACCGAACTCGCTGAGCTCGGTTCGGACGCCCAGCCGCTGTGGGTCCAGCGCGCGGAGGCGACCCGAGAGAGGGCAGCGCGGTTACTCCACGCCGACGCCGCCGATGTGCTGTTCTTGCGCAACACCAGCGACGTCATCAATCTCGCCGCCAACAGCGTGCGTTGGCAGCCGGGGGACGAGGCAGTCGTCGCCGCCGACGACTTCCCGTCTGTGATCTGGCCCTGGCAGCTGGCCGAGGCCCACGGAGGCAAGGTCGTGCGCGTCCCTATCGAGGACGAGGCGCAGCGCACGGAGCGGCTCATCGAACATCTGACGCCGCGCACCCGCGCGCTGGCCGTCACCCATGTCAATGCGGTCACCGGCACCCGGGTGGACCTGGAGCGTCTGGGTCGGGCGTGTCGCGAAGTCGGCGCGGTCCTGGTCGTCGACGGCATCGAAGCCCTGGGGGCTGTCGACGTCGATCTCAGCTACGTCGACGTCTACGGAGCCGCCGTTTTCAAATGGCTGCTGTCGGGCTTCGGTACGAGCATCGCGTACTTCGGTCAGCGCGCCCGGGAGTTGCTCTCGCCTGCCTTCCGCGGCTACCGCAACGTGCCGCCGAGCACGAACTTCGAGTACTCCGATCCGAACTACCCGGGCATCTATGTGCTCGGCCCGACCCTGGAGTACCTCGAGACGTTGGGTTGGGGCGCCATCCACCACCGGGTCGCCGACCTCACGCAGCAGGTCGCCGACGTAGTGGCCGATGCTGGCCTGCGGGCCGAAACCCCGCCGCAGAGCCGCGCCGGGATCGTGAGCGTGCGCATGTCCAACGCCGACGATGTCGTGGCCGAATTGCAGCAACGGGGCGTCGACCTCGTGCAGCGGGTGGGGCGCCTGCGGATCTCGCCCCACTTCTACAACACGGCCGAGGAGATCGAGCGCTTCGCAGCGGCCCTCACCGACAGCCTGGACGCCGTCGGAGGGGCGCGTCAGGCGGGTTGACGCCCGCGCCCGAAGGGGCCACGACGGTCGACCTGACTGTCGGGAGGATTGTTGACGATTTTGCCTTCGTGGCCATAGGCTCGTGTCGTGACAACACGGCGGGGAACTGAGGGAGCGCTCGACGAGAGCGCGCCACGGCCCGACGTGGATGCCCAGACCTGGGCGCAGTGCCAGATCCGAGACGCCATCATCGACGGCGAACTCGCCCCCGGCAGCCGCCTCGTCGAAGCCGAGCTGGTCCAAACCTTCGGTGTCAGCCGCAACCGTGTGCGCCTAGCGCTGGACACCCTCATCGAAGAGGGGCTCGTCGAGCGGATCCCGAACCGCGGCGCCCGGGTGAGGGTGGTCTCGGCCGAGGAAGCCATCGAGATCATGGAATGCCGAATGGTGCTCGATGGGCTGCTCGGCCGTAAGGCGGCCACGCACGCCAGCGACGAGCATCTCGAGGCCCTGGCGGCCAACCTTGTCGACATGGCGGCTCAGCTCGAGGCCTACGACCTCATGGGCTACTCCCGGCTCATCCAGAAGCAACACGCGATCGTGCACGAAGCGGCCGCGCACGCCACGGCGGGACGCCTGATCGAGCGCCTGCAAGCCCAGATCGTGCGCCACCAGTTCCAAACCTCGTTGATTCCCGGTCGGGCATCGGAGTCCCTCCGCGAGCTCCAAGATGTCGTCGCGGCCATCACGGCCCGAGACCCCGACGCCGCGGAACGCGCCGCCCGTGACCACGTCAAGGGCGCCATCGAGGCCATCCGGAGATCGTCGCAGCTGCCGTAACCGTCGGAACTGCCCTAACCAACCGTGTTCATCAACCACCAATCAGCTCGTCAATCAGGAGGCGAAATGTCAACAACGGACCAGTCGAATGAGTCCATGCTCGTCGTCAGTGCCCACGCGGGTGACTTCGTGTGGCGTGCAGGAGGAGCGATCGCGCTCGCGGCGTCGCGCGGAGCGAAGGTCACCGTCGTATGCCTGAGCTACGGCGAGCGCGGCGAATCCGCCCGCGCCTGGCGCGAAGGTAAGAAGCTCGACGAGATCAAGGCCATGCGCCGTGACGAGGCCGAGCGGGCCGCCGGATTCCTCGGCGCCGACATCCGCTTTCTCGACAAGGGCGACTACCCGCTGCCGGAAACCCCGGAACTCGTCGAAGAGCTCGTGCACATCTACCGGGAGGTCGTCCCCACGGTGGTGCTCACCCACACCCTGGTGGACCCGTACAACGGCGACCACCCGGCAGCGGCGCGGATGGCGATGCAGGCTCGCGTGCTCGCCCAGGCCCCGGGATACCCCGCCGAGGGCGACCCGCTGGGCGCGCCGCCGGTGTTCCTCTTCGAGCCGCACCAGTCGGAGATGTGCGACTTCAAGCCCGACGTGCTCCTCGACGTCACCTCGGTCTTCGACAAGAAGCGCCAGGCGATGGAGTGCATGCCCGCCCAGCAGCACCTGTGGGAGTACTACACCGACCTGGCCACCCGACGCGGCGTGCAGCTCCGGCGTAACGCGGGCCCCAACCTCGGGCTGCCCGCCAACACGATGGGCGAGGCCTACATGCGCGTCTACCCGCAGGTCGCGGACGAGCTCGCATGAGGCGCACCGTCGTCGTCACCGACCCACCCAGAGCAGACGACGCCGTAGCCACGGCGTTGGGCGAACTCGGCACCGCCACCGTGCACGAGGCGATGGGCCGCGGCGGTTACCTCGGCCCGCAGTTCCGGCCGGCGTGGACGGGCGCACAGACGGGCGGCACCGCCGTCACCGTCGAATGCTGGCCCGGCGACAACCTCATGATCCACGTGGCCGTCGAGCAGTGCCGGCCCGGCGACGTCCTCGTGGTCGCGACGACCTCGCCCTCGAGCGATGGACTGTTCGGGGAGCTGTTCGCCACCTCGCTCATGCAGCGGGGAGTTCGCGGAGTCGTGCTCGGTAGCGGCATTCGAGACGTCGCCGACTTGCGCCGTCTCGAGTTCCCCGCGTGGTCGACAGCCGTGAGCGCACAGGGCACGGTCAAGGCCACCGCCGGAGCCGTCAACGTCCCCATCGTGCTCGGCGGTCAAGTTATCAACCCCGGCGATGTCGTCGTCGGGGACGATGACGGCGTCGCGGTCGTGCCCCGGGCCCACGCGGCCGATACGCTTGCCAAAGCGGAAGCCCGCGTTGCTAACGAAGAGGCCGCCCGCCAGGCCTTCAAGGGCGGCGAGCTCGGCCTCGATCGGTACGGCATGCGCGAGCGGCTGGCCGACTTCGGCATCGAGTACGTGAGCTACGAGGACTACCACAAGGGGGAGTAGTAGCGATGGCTGCCCATGATGGCGTGCGCTGCATGATGATGCGTGCCGGAACCTCGCGGGGATTGTTCTTCCTCGAGGAGGATCTGCCAGGCGATGTCGCGGAGCGCAACGACCTGCTGCTGCGCCTCATGGGCAGCCCCGATGCTCGACAGATCGACGGGCTCGGCGGAGCGACCTCGCTGACGAGCAAAGTCGCGGTTATTTCGCGGTCCGAATCGGATCAAGCGGAGATCGATTACCTGTTCTTGCAGCTGGGAGTCGACGAACCCACGGTGAGTGACCAGCAGAACTGCGGCAACATCCTCGCCGGGGTCGCGCCCTTCGCGATCGAGCGCGGGCTCATCCAGCCCCGGGACGGCGTGACCGAGGTGGACATCCGAATGGTCAACTCCGACAGCATCGCCCGTGCCACGGTCCAAACCCCAGCCGGCACCGTGACATATGCCGGCGACGTCGCCATCGCCGGCGTTCCCGGCACCGCAGCGCCGATCGATCTGGGTTTCACCGGCACCGAGGGCTCCGCCACCGGCGCCCTACTGCCCACCGGCCGGCTCCGCGACACGATCGAGGGCCTCACCGTCACGTGCATCGACAACGGCATGCCCGTCGTCGTCCTCACAGCCGACTCGCTCGGCCTCAGCGGCGCGGAGAGCCATGCGGAACTCGCGAGCAATTCTGCGCTGCTTGAGCGCGTCAACGCCTTGCGCATCGCGGCCGGTGAACTCATGGGTCTCGGGGACGTCAGCGCCAGCTCGGTCCCCAAGACGATGGCCGTCGCCCCGGCCAGGGACGGCGGGCAATTCGCCGTTCGCAGCTTCATCCCGGTGCAACCCCACGAATCGGTCGGGGTCTTGGCCGCGATCAGCACCGCGACGGCGCTACTCTTACCCGGTGCGGTGGGACACGAACTCTCCCGCGACTGGCCAACCACCACGTCGCGCGTCGACGTGGAACACCCCAGTGGCCACCTGCTGATCGACGTGGCCGTGGACTCCACGGTGAGCCCGCCCCGCGTCGAACGCAGCGGAGTGGTTCGCACAGCGCGCAAGCTGTTCGACGGCCTAGCGTTCCCGCGCTCTTGAGCGCAGCCCATTACGTCCGCCTGAACGAGGAAGTCGCCATGAGGATTGCCATCCTCGGCCTGGGAGAAGCCGGCCACGAGATCGCCAAGGATCTCGTTGTCGCCGGCGGCACGGTCGTGGGCTACGACCCGCTCCCGAAGGACGTAGCTGGGATCGTCCGCGCGGCCAGCGAGTCCGAGGCCGTAGCACAGGCGGATCTCGTGCTCAGCGTCAACAGTGCGAGCGATGCCATGACCGCATTGCGAAACGCCGGTGCACTGCCCGACGGGGCGATATGGGCCGACCTCAACACGAAATCGTCGGCTCGTGCGGTGGAGCTCGCCGAGGAGGCGCAGCGACGGGGGATTCCCTTTGTCGACGCCGCCCTGTTTGCCCCCGTACCGGGCCGCGGCATCCGCACCCCACTCGTCGCCTCCGGGTCCGAGGCCCGTAACTTCGCCGAGCGGATCGAGCCCTTCGGTGCCACGGTCGAGGTGCTCGACGCCCCCGTCGGCGCAGCAAGCGCACGGAAGTTGTTGCGAAGCGTGTTCTACAAGGGGCTCGCCGCGGCCGTGGTCGAGGCACTCGAAGGGGCCGAGCGGGCCGGCTGCCGCGACTGGCTCTATGCCAACATCGCCAGCGAACTCGCCGGCTTCGACGACGCGACGGCCGACCGCCTGGTGAGGGGCAGCCACCTTCACGCACGGCGGCGGCACGCCGAAATGGCGGCGGCGACAGACCAGCTAGACGAACTCGGTGTGACCCCGCGGATCGCTGCGGCCGCCCGAGATCTGCTTGAGAGCCTGGAGCAATCAGCGCACCTCTAGGCTCCCAACACAACTGATACCCACAGAGGAAAGAAAGGCAGTTTTCATGTCCCCCAAGAACCTCCAGGAGCTTCTGGACGCCAGCGGCAACACCGTTGACCTGCTGCGTAACTCCCAGATCGGCGCCTACATCTACCCGGTGGTCGCCCCGGAATTCACCAACTGGCGCAGCGAGGTGCGCGCCTGGCGCGAGACGGCGGTGCTGTACGACCAGTCGCACCACATGGACAACCTGTTCATCCGCGGTAAGGACGCCCTCAAGCTGATCTCGGACACGGCGATCAACTCCGTGGCCGACTTCGACGTCAACCGCGCCAAGCAGTACGTCCCCACGACCCATGCCGGCCACGTCATCGGCGACGGCATCCTGTTCCGCGACGGAGAAGAGGACTTCCACTACGTCGGTCGTTCCCCGGCGGCGAACTGGCTGCTGTTCCACGGTGAGACCGGTGGGTATGACGTGGACATCGAGGTGGACCGTCGTTCGCCGTCGCGTCCGATGGGTAAGCCGGTGCAGCGTAAGTACTGGCGTTTCCAGATCCAGGGGCCCAACGCCTGGCAGGTCATCGAGAAGCTCAACGGTGGCCCGATGGAGAAGATTCGCTTCTTCCGCATGGGTGAGATGCGTATCGCGGGTGAGCAGGTGTTCACGCTGCGTCACGGTATGGCTGGTGCTCCCGGCCTGGAGATCTGGGGCGACTACGCCTCCTATGACAAGGTCCGCGACGAAATCCTCAAG
>DATGSB010000264.1:0-3721 GCA_035303045.1 Actinomycetaceae bacterium
AAACAGCTCGGCAAGTCCCGGGTCATCGCCGAAACCGGCGCCGGCCAGCACGGGGTCGCCACCGCCACGGCGGCGGCGCTCATGGGCCTGGAATGCACCGTCTACATGGGCGCCGAGGACGTCCGCCGCCAGGCGCTCAACGTCGCGCGCATGCGGCTGCTCGGAGCCGAGGTCATAAGCGTCAGCACAGGCTCCCAAACCCTCAAGGACGCCATCAACGAGGCGTTTCGGGACTGGGTCACCAACGTCGCCACCACGAACTACCTCTTCGGCACCGCCGCAGGCCCCCACCCGTTCCCAGGCCTCGTACGCGACCTGCAGAAGATCATCGGGGAAGAGGCCCGCGAGCAGGTGCTGGACCTCACCGGTTCGCTGCCCGACATCGTGTGTGCCTGCGTCGGCGGTGGCTCCAACGCCATCGGCATCTTCAACGCCTTCCTGGACGATCCGGAAGTCCGGATTGTTGGTCTCGAGGCCGCGGGGGAGGGCGTCGACACCGGCCGCCACGCCGCGGCCATCAGCGCCGGCGACCCCGGGGTGCTCCACGGCGCCCACACCTTCCTCCTGCAAGACGAGGACGGGCAGACCCAGGAGTCCCACTCCATCTCCGCCGGCCTCGATTACCCGGCGGTGGGCCCGGAGCACGCCTGGCTGTCGAAGACCGGCCGAGCGGAGTACCTGCCTGTCGGCGACGCTGAGGCGATGGAAGCCTTCCAGCTGCTGTGCCGCACCGAGGGCATCATGCCGGCGATCGAATCCGCCCACGCGTTGGCGGGGGCGATCCGCCTCGGCAAGGAGGCTGCAGAAAATGGAGAGGAACCGCCGATCATTCTCGTGAATCTCTCCGGGCGAGGCGACAAGGACGTGGAGACCGCCGCCACGTGGTTCGGCCTGATCGACGAGGACGGCGACGCTGTCGCACCAGCGGCGGAACGGGAGGACACTCCATGAGTCGTTCCGCAGCCGCCATCGACGCCGCCGCCGCCGAGGGTCGGGCGGCACTCATGTGCTATCTGCCCGTAGGTTTTCCCACCATCGACGTCTCCGTTCGCGCGGCCAAGGCCGCGGTGGCGGCGGGCGCCGACATCATCGAGCTGGGCCTGCCCTACTCCGATCCCGGGCTCGACGGCGAGGTCATCCAGGACGCGACGACGGCGGCACTGGCCGGCGGCACGCGCACCCGCGACGTCCTCCGCGCCGTCGAGGAGGTCGCGCAAACCGGTGCCGCGGTGCTCATCATGACGTACTTCAACCCGGTGCTGCGCTACGGCGTCGCACGCTTCGCCCGCGACCTCCACTCCGCCGGCGGGGCCGGCCTCATCACCGCCGACATCGTGCCCGAAGAGGCCGGAGCCTGGATCGCCGCGGCCGACGAACACGAGCTCGACAAGGTCTTCCTCGTAGCCCCCAGCTCGACGGACGCCCGCCTGGCCATCACCGCCAAGGCGAGCCGAGGGTTCGTCTACGCCGCCTCCACCATGGGCGTCACGGGCGTGCGGGCCCAGGTGGATTCCCAGGCGCGAGACCTCGTGGCACGTACGAGGGCCGCGGGCGCGCAGCGCGTCTGCGTTGGCCTCGGCGTGTCCACCGCGGAGCAGGCTCGGGAGGTCGCGAGCTACGCCGACGGCGTC
The DNA here is from genome assembly GCA_035303045.1 of Actinomycetaceae bacterium. Lineage (GTDB taxonomy): Bacteria > Actinomycetota > Actinomycetes > Actinomycetales > Actinomycetaceae > DATGSB01. Next base: position 1,632 of record DATGSB010000264.1, read on the forward strand.
ATCGTGGGCTCGGCTCTCGTGCGTCGTCTCATGACCGACGACCACGACGCGGCGATCGCAGACTTGGCGAACCTCACCAGCGAGTTGGCCTCGGGAACCCGGCGTTGACGGCGCTCACGCTCGCCACGGCGATTCCGAGCCCTCCGCAAGCCGAGTGGTACCTGGGCCCCATCCCGCTGCGCGCCTACGCCATCGCCATCGGCTTGGGCATCGTGCTCGGGTGGTGGATTCTGGACCGGCGCTACCGCAACCGTGGAGGGCCGGCCGACGTTTCCGTCGACGTCACCATGTGGATGGTCGTGTGCGGGATCCTCGGCGCCCGGATCTACCACGTCGTGTCCTCACCCGACGCCTACTTCGGCGAAAACGGCAATCCCGCGGCCATCGTAGAGATCTGGAATGGCGGCCTGGGCATCTGGGGCGCGGTCCCCGCCGGCGCGCTCGGCGCCTGGATCGCCCTGCGCCGCCGCGGCCTGCGGCTCGCACCATTCGCCGACGCGCTTGCCCCGGGCCTCCTCATCGGCCAGGCCGTGGGCCGATTCGGCAACTACTTCAATCAGGAACTCTACGGCGCGCCGACGACATTGCCGTGGGGACTGCAGATCGATCCCCAGCATCGGGTGGCGGGGTACACCGATCCCGACCTGCTCTTCCACCCCACCTTCCTCTATGAGGCCCTGTGGAACGTGGCCATGGCGGGCGTGCTCATCTGGGCCGCGCGTCGTTTCCAGCTGCGCCACGGGCGCGTCATGTGGCTGTACGTCATGCTCTACACGCTCGGGCGCGGCTGGATCGAGTACCTGCGCATCGACGACGCCGAATACATCCTCGGACTGCGCCTCAACGTGTGGACATCGATCCTGGTGTTCGGCATCGCCCTGTACTTCTTCGTCCGCATCGGGCGCAAGACGGCCGGCGAACCTGACCCCATCTGGTTGCCCGGGCAGGAGCCCGACGTCGAGGTGGGAGGCAACGCCAACGATGACGCAGATGACGCTAACGCCGACGCCGACGCCGACGCCGCGAGCGAGTCCGACCGGAACGGGGCTGCGTAAACTCCCGTTCGCGTGAGGGGATTAGGCTGAGATCATGCGAAAAGCGAAGATCGTGTGCACGCTGGGGCCCGCGACGGAGTCAGAAGAGCAGATCCAGGCCCTCGTCGATGCGGGCATGGACGTCGCACGGATCAACTGCAGCCACGGTCACCCCGATCAACACGAGCAGATGTACCACCGCGTTCGCGCGGCCGCGAAGGCAGCCGGCCGGGCCGTCGCGGTGCTCGTCGACCTGCAGGGCCCGAAGATCCGGCTCGGCACCTTCGCCGGCGGCGAGGTGCAGCTGACGGAGGGGAACACGTTCACCATCACCACGGAGGACGTCGAGGGCACCGCCGAGATCGCCTCGACGACGTACGCGGGCCTGCCGGGCGACTGCGTTCCGGGCGACGTTATCCTCATCGACGACGGCCTCGTCAGCGTCCGCATCATCGAGGTCGATGGGCCCCGCGTGGTCACCCGGGTCGAGGTCGGGGGCCCGGTGTCGGACCACAAGGGCCTCAACCTGCCGGGCGTCGCCGTCAGCGTGCCCGCCCTCACCGCGAAGGATGAGGACGACCTTCGCTGGGCGCTGCGCCTCGGGGCCGATTTCATTGCACTCTCCTTCGTCCGCGCCCCCGAAGACATTCATGGCGTGCGGGAAATCATGGCGCAGGAAGGCCGCAAGGCGCCCGTCATCGCAAAGATCGAGAAGCCGCAGGCGGTGGACAAGCTCGCCGACATCGTGGCGACCTTCGACGGCGTCATGGTCGCGCGCGGCGACCTCGGGGTGGAGCTACCGCTCGAGGAAGTGCCGCTGGTGCAGAAGCGGGCGGTGGAACTCGCCCGACGCCACGCCAAGCCGGCGATCGTCGCCACTCAGGTGCTCGACTCCATGATCAGTAACCCGCGACCCACCCGCGCCGAGGTGTCGGACTGCGCCAACGCCATCCTCGACGGCGCCGACGCCGTCATGCTCTCGGGCGAGACCTCCATCGGGGACTATCCGATCGAAGCTGTGCGCACGATGGCGCGCATCGTCACCAAGATCGAAGA
>DATGSB010000265.1:0-2227 GCA_035303045.1 Actinomycetaceae bacterium
GATCGAGCAGCGGCTGGGACATCGTCGTGCGCGCCGTCGCCTCCGCCTCCCGCTCGAAGCGATCGGCGGGATCGGAGACCTTGACGCCGTGGCCGGTGTCGGTTCCGCTGACGGGACCGTTGCGCTGCTGGACGACGTGGGTGAGCTCGTGGGCGATGAGGGTGCGGCCCGCCATGCTCGTGGGGTTGAAGGCCTCGCGCTGGAAGACGATGTCGCTGCCCACCGTGTAGGCGCGGGCCTGGACGGATGTGGCGGACTCGTGGGCGGCGGAGTCGGTGTGGATGCGCACGTCGGAGAAGTCGTGCCCCATCCGGGCCTCCATTTCCGCGCGCACGGACTCGGGCAGCGGATCTCCGCCTCGGGCGACGACGTCGGCGACCGCTGAACGTTGCGCGAGGAGGTCCGCGGTGGCCGCGTTACCGGCGGTTCGTTGCAGGTCGATGACGTCTTCGGCACCCAGCAGGTCCGGCCGCCCGGCGGCGAGGACGGCGGGCGGCACCTTGCGTGCGGGCGCCGCGCGATGCTGCGCCGTCCTCTCCCCCTTCGTGCGCGGTGAGGGGGCGTGGCTGTGGCGGCTGTCAGTCATGGCGTGTCCTCTCTGCTGGGTGGGGTGTCATGCCCGATCGGGCTGCTCGAGCAGCGCCCAGTAATCGCCGAACTCCTGTGGCAGGGTGAGTCGGCCCAGCTTTCGGTATTCGCGCTGGATCGCGGTGACGACGTGGGTCATCGTCAGGGGCCCCCCGGCCTCGGCGGCCAGGTAGGCGGCGGTCACGGCCGCGGAGCGGATGGCGCCGCCCGCGAGCTCGAAGGCGGCGGCGCAGAAGTCGAGGTCAATGCCCTCGGCGCGGGGCATGGCCTCGCCGAGGCACAGGTCCCACAGGCGGCGCCGATCCGCGGCGTGGGGCAACGGGAAGTCCACGACGACGTCGAGGCGGCGCGTGAACGCGTCGTCGATGTTCGCGCGCAGGTTGGTGGCCAGAATGATCAGCCCGTCGAAACTCTCCATGCGTTGCAGAAGGTAGGCGCTTTCGATGTTGGCGTAGCGGTCGTGGGCGTCCTTGACCTCCGAGCGCTTGCCGAAGATCGAGTCCGCTTCGTCGAACAGCAGCACCGCGTTCATGCCGTCGGCCGCGAGGAAGATTCGTTCGAGATTCTTCTCCGTTTCGCCGATGTACTTATCGACGGTCGTCGCAAGGTTGACGACGTAGAGGTCGAGGCCGAGGTCGTGGGCGACGACCTCGGCCGACATCGTCTTGCCGGTGCCCGAGTCCCCGGCGAACAGGGCGGCGACGCCGTTGCCGCGGCCGCCGCCGGGGCGCATGCGCCAGTCGCCGAGCACCTGCTCGCGGTGCCTGGCGCGGGCGGCCACTTCCCGCAGGGCCGTATCGACGGTGGGCCCCACGACGAGGTCGTCCCACGACACTGCGGGCGAGATGCGGCGCGCGAGCCGCTCCAGCGCCGTGCCGTTCTCGGCTCGCGCGCCGCCGGTGACGTGCTTCGCGGTGACTGCGCCGCCCCCGTCCGCCGTGGCCTGTGTTCGTGCCGCCGCGGCGGCCCGGTGAATCTGCTCGGGGCTGAGCCGGAATGCCGCCGTCGAGGCAATCGTTGCGGGCTCGGCATCGGGGAGCTGCGCGGCCCATTGCGCGGCACGGTCGGCGGCAGTGGAGGCGGGGGCGTCGACGAGCAGCGGGATGCGGCGGGACCAGGTGGGGTCCCACGTGTCGCTCCCGACGAGGATGGTGGGGACGTCGGGGGCGAGTCGGTCCAACGTGCCGGGTTGCTCCACAAGGGCCGCGATGGGGCCGAGGATGAGCCCCGCGCCGCCGAGCTGCGCCTCCCGGGTGAGGAGCCTCAACTGCGTGCGCAGCGCCGCGGCCTCCGTGCCGGGCGCCACTTCGGCGTTCACGCTTTGCCAGCCGAGCGTCGCGAGGGCGCGGGCGGCAAGCACCCGGGCCGAGCCGGTGGGAAACTCCCGCACGTAGGCGAACCGCGCGCCCTCGCGAAGCCCCGTCGCCAACGCCGCCGCGTCCCCCCATTCCACGGGTGGGACCTCGCTGAGGAGGTCGCCGATCTCGGGTGCGGGAGCATCGTCACCGAGGAGGTGGGCGACTACCCGGTCGGGCACGCGCAGCGCGCGGGAGGCGAAGGGCCGCTCGAGGTCCAGCACCTCAAGGACCGCCCCGGCCACCAGGGGCCCTGTCCGTAGCCGCGCGCGGTCCTCGCCCGA
>DATGSB010000266.1:0-7307 GCA_035303045.1 Actinomycetaceae bacterium
ATCGGCACCGGCCCGTATGAGTTCGTGGAGTGGGCACCGGACCAGCACGTCCACGTCACCCGCTACGACGGCTACGTCGGATCCGAGGCCGAGCCCAGCGGGCTGTCGGGCCGCAAGGATGCTCCCACCGCCGACATCTACTTCGAGATCGTCCCCGACGACTCCACCCGCTTCTCCTCCTTCCTCAGCGGCCACTACGACATCGTCGGCGTCTCCCACGACCAGGTCGGGCAGATCGACGCGGCCGCCGACGTCGACCTCAACCGCTATGTCGCCAACCAGTTCGCCGTCGTGTTCAACGTGACCTCGCAGGCCGGCGGCAACCCGGCCGTGCGCCAGGCCGTCAACGCCGCGATCGACGCCGATGAGTTCCTCACCGCCGTCGTCTCCGACCCCGAGTTGTACCGGCTCAACCCCAGCTTCGCCTTCGAGGAAAACGCCACGTGGTGGAGCGAAGCGGGGGCGGCCGGGGTGTACAACCAGGGCGACGCGCAGCGGGCCGAGGAGCTCTACGCGGAGTCTGGCTACGACGGGCCGCCACTGCGGATCCTCACCACCCGCGATTACGGGGGCACCTTCTACGCGGGCGCCGTCATCCTGCAGTCCCAGCTCGCCCAGGCGGGGATCGAGGCGGAGATCGACGTCTACGACTACGCCACCCTCCTGCAGCACCGCAATGCCCTGACCGACTGGGACATCTACACCGGTTCGTTCCTCGTGCCCTCCACGCCCACCCAGCTGCTGTACCTCACCCCGAACTACGGCGGGCTGGAGGATCCGGCGGTGGGCGAGCTGCTCGGCGCGGCCGCGGAGGCGCTGACCCCGGAGGCCAAGGCCGAGGCGGCCGCCGACCTCAGCGCCTACCTGTGGGAGGAACTTCCGGTCATCGTCGTGGGTGACCTCTTCACCTACCGCGCGGTGCGCGACACCGTGTCGGGCTTCGACTTCTTCGACGGCTCAGCCGTGCTCTGGAACGTCGATGTCGACCATTAGCCCGCCCCGCCAGGCCCGCGAGGCGAGCGCGGAGCGCGGCAGCCGCGAGCCGCAGCGGGCACGGCGAGCCTGGCATCGCGCGCCGCTGGCGAGGTACATCGGCGGGCGGCTGCTCGCGCTCGTGCAGGTGCTGTTCGTCATCTCCGTGGTCATCTTCCTGCTCATCTACCTCATGCCGGGCGACCCCGCCGTCGTCATCCTCGGTGACGGCGCCACTCCCGACCAGATCGCCGCGCTGCGCGCCGAGCTCGGCCTCGACCAGAACCTGTTCGCCCGCTACGGCGAGTGGCTGGGACAGGTCGTGCGCGGCGACCTCGGCCATTCCATCTTCCTGCGCCAGGACGTCGCCGAGGCCATCGCCGCTCGCGCCGTGCCCACGGTGACGATCGCGCTGCTGGCCCTGCTCGTCGCTCTGGCGATCGCCCTGCCGCTGGGGATGCGCGCCGCGCAGCGCCCCGGCGGGCCGGCGGACGGCGCGCTCGCGGTCGTCGCCATGGGCGGGGTGGCCATCCCCGGGTTCCTGCTCGCCATCTTCCTCATCCAGGTGATGGGGGTGAACCTCGGCTGGCTGCCCGTCGCCGGCTACGCCCCGCCCAGCGCGGGCGCCGGGGCGTTCCTGTCCCACCTCGTGCTCCCTGCCGTGGCACTCGGCGCCGTGCAGGCCGCACTCATCGGCCGGGTCACCCGCTCGACCATGCGCGAGGCCCTCAGCCGCCCCTTCATCACCACCGCCCGCGCCGGCGGCGCCTCCCGCGGCGACGTCGCCTGGCGCTTCGCGCTGCCCACCGCCCTGCCCGCCATCCTCACGATCGCCGCGCAGTCCCTGGGCACGCTCATCGCCGGCGCCGTCGTCATCGAAACCATCTTCAACGTCCCGGGCCTCGGGCAACTGGTGGCCAACTCCATCGAACGCCGCGACTACCTCGCCATCCAGGGCGTCGTGCTCGTCGTCGCGGTGTTCTACGTGCTGCTCAACCTCGTCGTCGACCTGCTCTACCCCGTGCTCGACCCGCGCGTGCGCCTGGGCGAGGGCGCCACGGGAGGCACCCGATGACCACCACCGCCGCAACCCCTGACACCACCGCCGCCGCGGCCACCGGCCCGGTCGCCGGGCGGGCCCGCGGCTGGCGCGCCGTGCTGCGCAACCGCCGGTTCGGCGCCGGGGCCGTGCTGCTCGGGCTCGTCGCCCTCCTCGCCGTCGCCGGCCCGCTGGTGATCGGCGTGGGCCCCAACGACACCGCCGTGAGCGACCGGTTGCAGCCCCCGGGGGCGCAGCACGTGCTGGGGACCGACGGCTTCGGGCGTGACCAGGCGGCCCGCCTCACCCACGCCCTCGGCGTCTCGCTCGGCGTGGCCGGTGCGGTGACGGCGATCGCGGTGGCCATCGCCCTCATCGCCGGCCTGGCCAGCGCCTACTACCGGGCGGTCGACCGCATCGTCATGCGGGTCTGCGACGCCCTCATGGCCATCCCCGACATCCTGCTCGCGCTCGCCGTCGTCGCTGCGCTCGGCCCCTCGATCCGCAACCTCATCGTCTGCCTCGTCGTCGTCGCCATCCCCGGCATGGCCCGCACCGTGCGCGCCAGTGCGCTGAGCGTGCGCGAAGCCACCTACGTCGAGGCCATGCGCGGCCTGGGCGCGAGCAACCTGCGCATCATCGCCCGCCACATCCTGCCCAACGCGGTGGGCCCCCTCATCGTGCAGGCCTCGGCGGTGTTCTCCACCGCCATCATCGTCGAGGCCGCGCTCAGCTTCCTCGGCGCCGGGGTGCCCGCGCCCGACGCGAGCCTGGGCAACCTGCTGTCGGACGCCAAGGAGTTCATCCACACCGCGTGGTGGCTCACCCTCGTCCCCGGCGCCGGCCTGGCCGCCGCCGTGCTCGGGGCAAACCTGCTCGGCGACGGCCTGGCCGATGGCCTCGATCCCGGCGCCCGGGGCCGCGCGCCGGGGCGCTGGCGCCGCCTCGTCCTCGGCACCCGCAGCCGCAGCGCCACCGAAGGAGGGCACCGATGAGCGAGGCAGTGCTGGCGATCAACGACCTCACCATCGACTTCGGCGACACCCGCGCCGTGGACGGCGTCAGCCTCACGGTGGGCCGCGGCGAGGTCGTCGGCCTCGTCGGGGAGTCCGGGTCGGGCAAGTCGGTGACGGCGCTGGCGGCCCTCGGCCTCGTGGGGGCCGGCGGCACCGTGGCGGGCTCGGTGCGGCTGGCGGGCCGCGAGGTCGTCGGGGCCCACGAGCGCGACCTGCGCCCGCTGCGCGGCGCCACGGCGGGCCTGGTGTTCCAGGACGCCGCGAGCTCGCTGTTCCCGCTGCGTCGGGTGGGCGCCCAACTTGGCCGGCTCGTGCGCCGCCACGATCGCGTGTCGCGCGAGGCCGCGCGGGGCCGCAGCCTCGGCCTGCTCGCCGACGTCGGCTTCGCCGACCCGGGCGCCGTCATCGACCGCTACCCCCACGAGCTGTCGGGCGGCATGAAGCAGCGGGTGATGATCGCCATGGCGCTCGCCGGATCACCGTCCCTGCTCATCGCCGACGAGGCGACCACGGCCCTCGACGTCACCGTCCAGGCCCAGGTGATGGACCTCTTCGTCGACCTCAACCGCAGGCGGGGCGTGAGCATCCTGCTCATCAGCCACGATCTCGCCGTCGTGTCCGACGTGTGCGACCGGATCGTCGTCATGCGCGCCGGGCGCGTCGTCGAGGAGGCCGCCACCGACGACCTCTTCGACCACCCCCAGCACCCCTACACCCGCGCGCTGCTCGCGGCCGCCCCCTCCCTGGACGTCTCATGAGCCACCCGAACCCCGCCCGCGGCGACCACCGCGCCGAGTTCCTGCTGCACGCCCGCGACATCGCCACCACCTACCGGCCCGCCGGTCGCCCACCGGTGCGCGCCGTCGACGGCGTCAGCCTGGGCCTCGAGCGCGGCCGCACCTACGGCCTCGTGGGGGAGTCGGGCTCGGGGAAGAGCACGCTGGCCCGCAGCCTGCTGCGCCTTATTGAACCCGACGCCGGTGCGATCACGTTCGACGGCACCGACCTGCGCGGCCTGTCGCGCCGCGAGCTGCGGGGATTTCGGCGCCACGCCCAGCTCGTGTTCCAGGATCCGTTCTCCTCCCTCAACCCCCGCCGCACCGTCGGCGACGCGCTGCGCGAGGCGCTGGCGATCCACCGCATCGCCCGCGGCGCCGCGGCCGAGGGCGCGGTGGTCGAGGCGCTGGAAACCACCGGGCTGCGCGCCGAGCATGCCGCGCGCTACCCCCACGAGCTCTCCGGCGGGCAGCGGCAGCGGGTGGGGATCGCCCGCGCCCTCATCCTGCGCCCCCAGCTGCTCGTGCTCGATGAGCCGGTCTCGGCCCTCGATGTCATCGTCCAGGAGCAGGTGCTCACCCTGCTCACCGACCTCCAGGAGAGCCTCGGGCTGACCTACCTGTTCGTCTCCCACGACATGAGCGTCGTGCGCCGGGTGTCCCACACGGTGGGGGTCATGCGTCACGGGCGCATCGTCGAGGAGGGCGACGTCGCCGACGTGTTCGCTGCGCCTACCCACCCCTACACCAAGCTCCTGCTGGATTCGGTGCCCGGCCGGCGCCGCCGCGCGGCGCGGCGCGTGCTCGCCGGTTAGGTCCCCACCTCGCCGTCGACGCTTTCGCGCAGCAGGTCGGCGTGCCCGTTGTGCCGGGCGTATTCGGCGATCATGTGGGTGAGGATCCACCGCAGGTTGACCTCGCTGCCGTCCAGGCGCAGGCGGCCGGCGCCCAGCTGCTCGAGGCCCCCGGCGGCCAGCGCCCGGTCCAGCTGGGCCCGGGAGCGCTCGACGGCCGCCCGCCACCCCGCCCGCAGCTCCTCGGGGGAGTCCTCGGCGGCCGACGTCCACTCCCAGTCCTTGTTCGCCTGGCGGTCCACTGCGTCCCACGGCGGCTGGGGCGTCTCGCCGTGGAGGAACACGCTGAACCAGTGGTCCTCCACGAAGGCGAGGTGCTTGAGCAGCCCACCCAGCGTCATCGTCGAGGCGCCCACGGTGGCCCGCAGCCCCGCGGCGTCCACGCCCCGGCATTTCCACTCCAGCGTCGCGCGCTGGTAATCGAGCAGCGTGACGAGGGTGGTGACCTCGTCCGCCGTCTGCGCCGGCCGGGGCCTGCCCTGGGCGTCGCGCGGGGCGGGCGTCGTCACCGTTGCGCGCCGATCGCCTCGGCGATGGGGGTGTCGCCGTCGTGGAACTCGATCATGCGCCCGGCCGTGGCGGGGGCATCCAGCACGGCGCGCACGACGTGGGCGACGTTGGCCCGGGAGGTGTCGGTGCCGCCGCTGGCGGGAGGCGCGGAGACGACGTCGATGCGGCCGCTGGGCTCCTCGAGGGTGAGGCCGCCGGGCGCGACGATCGTCCATTCGAGGGAGGAGGCGCGCAGGTGCTCATCGGCGGCGGCCTTCGCCTCGGCGTAGGGGAAGAACGTGCTGTCGGCAGGAACCCCGTGATCGGTGCGCGCCCCGAGGTAGGAGACCATGACGAAGCGCCGCACCCCGGCGGACTCGGCGGCGTCGACCGTGCGGATCGCCGCGTCGCGGTCGACGGCGCGCGTGCGGGCGGGGTTGCCGCCACCCGCCCCGGCGCTCCACACGACGGCGTCGTGGCCGCGCAGCAGCTCGGCGATGGCCGCGGCGTCCAGGGACTCGACGTCGGCGACGACGGCGCGGGCACCGGTCGCCTCGACGGCCGGGGCGTGGTCGGGGTTGCGGATGATGCTCGTGACGCCGTCACCGCGTTCGGTCAGTAGGGGAGCCAGCAGCAGCGCGACCTTGCCGTGCCCACCGATGATGATCACCTGTGCCATGAGTGCCTCGCTTCTCTCGTTGGTCTAGCGGTGGCGTCTCTTCGTGCGCCTAGGCGTGACGGTAGTGGCTCGGCGCACCGCCGCGCGGGCTTGTGCGGCGGTCGCTTACGGTGTGGACATGACAGACGCACGTGACCTGCAACCCGTTCTCCCGCCGCACGAGGTGCAACTGGGCCTGGACACCTTCGGCGACATGACGGTCGATGAGGAGGGCAAGCCGCGCACCTTCGGCCAGGTGCTGCGCGAGATCGTCGAGCAGGGCGAACTCGCCGACGAGGTCGGCGTCGACGCGATCGGCCTGGGCGAGCACCACCGCGACGACTTCGCGATCTCCGCCCCCGAGGTCCTCCTCGGCGCCATCGCCTCGCGCACGGAACGGATCTTGCTGGGCACCGCCGTCACGGTGCTGAGCTCGGACGATCCGGTGCGCGTGTACGAGAAGATGGCCACCGTCGACGGCATCTCCCACGGCCGGGCCGAGGTCACCCTCGGCCGGGGATCCTTCATCGAGTCCTTCCCGCTGTTCGGCTTCGACCTGTCCGACTACGAGGTGCTGTTCACCGAGAAGCTCGACCTCTTCGCCCGCCTGCGCGACGAGGAGCCGGTGACGTGGAGCGGCACCGTGCGCGGCCCGCTCACCGACGCCCAGGTCTACCCCCAAACCGAGGCCGGCACCCTGCGCACGTGGGTGGGCGTGGGCGGCTCACCGGAATCGGTCATCCGCGCGGCGCGCTACCGCATCCCCATGATGCTCGCCGTCATCGGCGGCCAGCCCGCGCGCTTCGTGCCCTTCGCCGACCTCTACCGCCGGGCGCTGGAGGAACTCGACGCCCCCGAACTCCCCGTGGGGGTGCACGCCCCCGGCTTCGTCGCCGCCACCGACGAGGAGGCGCGCGAGCTCATGTTCCCCCACTTCAAGGCTAACCGGGATCGCATCGGCGCCGAGCGCGGCTGGCCGCCGACGTCGCGGGGCCAGTTCGAGGCCGAGGTGCGCAACGGCGCCGTGTTCGCCGGATCCCCGGAGACGGTGGCGCAGAAGATCGCCACCACCGTGCGCCAGCTGGGGCTCAGCCGCTTCGACCTCAAGTACTCCAACGGCCCCATGCCCCACCGCCACTCCATGGAGGCGATCCGGCTGTACGGCACCGAGGTCATCCCACGCGTGCGCGAGCTGCTGAGCGAGTAGCTGCTGGGCGGCGGCGTGCTTGTTGGGCTCCCTTTTTGCGCTGGCTCATGGGATCCAGGCGCCAGTGCGTCGCTGTGAGCGTCTAGCTCATGGGATCCAGTCGCCATGCGCGCCTGGCTCCTGGGAGTCCGTCGTAAGTCACGGCTTCCAGAGTCGATTTTCGACGGAAACGTAGGAGTTTAGAGCGCTGGACGCGCCTCGAGGCGGCGGATACTCATACCTTTCCGTCGGCAGACGGGGCGGGGTGCGTGCACGAGGCGCGCCGGATCCGACATTCCTGGCGCCTCGATGTGCCA
>DATGSB010000267.1:0-6785 GCA_035303045.1 Actinomycetaceae bacterium
CGTTGACTTCCCGGCCCGGGCGCACCGCCCGAATCCCGCGCTCCATCGCCTTGCGGGTGCGTTCCACGAGGAGCGCGGACTCCTCGTCGACGTCGCCGACGAGGAAGGTGGCCGAGTTGTCGCCGTGCACGCCCTCGCGGAACAGGGTGATGTCGACGTTGACGATGTCGCCGTCCTGCAGCACCGTCGAGTCGGGGATGCCGTGGCAGATCACCTCGTTAACCGAGGTGCATAGCGCCTTGGGGAAACCCCGGTAGCCGAGCGAGGAGGGATAGGCGTCGTTCGCCACCGCGAACTCGTGCCCGATCCGGTCGAGCTCCTCGGTGGTGATTCCCGGTCGCACGGCACGGCCCACCTCGGCGAGCGCCTGGGCGGCGAGTTGTGCCGTTCGGCGGATCCGCTCGATGGTCGGAGCATCGTTGATCTCACTGCCCGTGAACGGCGCGGGGGCCGCCTTCCCGACGTACTCGGGCCGCTCGATGCTGGGCGGCACCTCGCGTGGAGGTGAGACGGTGCCGGGAATGAGGGTGCCCAACGGGGCGCGTTCAGCGAGCATAGGAGGAGTCTACGGTCGGAGGATGGGATAACGATGACGGGCGACTACTACTACGACCTCGCCACCGGGGAGATCACCCGCGGCAAGGTTCGCGGTGCCACGAACCGCATGGGCCCCTATGACACCCGCGAGGAAGCGGAGCAGGCGCTGGCGGCGGCGGCACAACGCAATGAGGCGTGGGAGGCCGAAGACCGCGCCTGGGAGGACGACGACGCATAGTCCCCGAGCACGCGACGCCCCACGGCGCAGGTGACTACCTAGGAATCGAAGGAGTGGTCGGCCGAAGGGAAACTGCGGTCCTTGACGGCGGCCACGTAGGCGCGCGTCGCAGCCTGCAGGGCCTCACCGACTTCCCCGAAGCGCGCCGCGAATCGCGGCGACCATTCGGTCATGCCTGCCATATCCGTCCACACGAGCACCTGCCCGTCGCAATCGGCGCCGGCGCCGATGCCGATGGTAGGGATGTGCAGCACCTCGGTGACCCGGGCCGCCACGGGGGCGGGCACCATCTCCAGCACGATGGCGACCGCGCCGGCGGACTGCAGCGCCACCGCGTCGGCCACGAGCCGGTCCGCGCCGTCCTCGCCGCGGCCTTGCACTCGCTTGCCCCCGAGAATGTTCTCCGATTGCGGGGTGAACCCCAGATGCCCCACCACGGGCATGCCGGCCTGGGTGAGCAGCTCCACGTGCGGCGAGATCCGCGCGCCGCCCTCAAGCTTTACCGCGTTCGCGCCCGCCTCCTTGAACATGCGCACCGACGACTCGAACGCACGACCCGGGGAATCCTCGTAAGTGCCGAAGGGAAGATCGGCGACGACAAGTGCGCGTCGGGCACTGCGGGCCACCGCTCGCACGGCGGGGAGCAGTTCGTCGAGCGTGACCGGGATGGTGGAGTCGTGGCCCAGCATGTTGTCGCCGATGGAGTCCCCGACGAGAAGAATGTCGATGCCCGCGGCGTCGAACAACTGCGCCGTCAACGCGTCGTAAGCGGTGAGCATCGTCAGGGGTTCCCCCCGCTCCTTGGCAGCAACGAGGTGGGGGATGCGCACCCTGCGGGGAGCAGTGTGCCCGTCGGCAGAAGGCGCCGCCGGCTGCGCGCTCGTCATCGTGTATCTCCTCAGTCGATCTGTTCCTGCCAAGCAGAGGTCACCGGCACGTGAAAATCGCGATCCAGCGCCCAAGAGGTCACTCTAGGCCCGAGGGGGTACTGCCTCCGTTTCCACTCCGCGCCCGCGATGAGCCGGATGACGCGTTGCACCGTGTGCCTGTCGAAGCCCGCCGACACCAGTTCCGCCGCGCTGCGCCGCTCGCCCAGATAGCCGTGCAGGAGCGCATCGAGGACGTCGTACTCGGGCAGCGTGTCGGAGTCTTGCTGGTCGGGGCGGAGCTCGGCCGAGGCCGGCTTGGTAATCGTATTCTGGGGGATGGGTTCGGGCTCGCCGCGCTCGCGTGCCTGGGCGTTTCGCCAGTTCGCGAGCTGCCACACCATCGTCTTGAGGACGTCGCGAATGGGCGCATACCCACCCACGGCGTCACCGTAAATCGTCGAGTAGCCGACCGCCAGCTCCGACTTGTTGCCCGGCGCCAGCACGAGGCCGCCCTCGGAGTTGGAGATCGCCATGAGAACGAGGCCGCGCAGTCGCGCCTGAAGGTTCTCTTCCGCGACCCCGCGCAGCGCCAGCTCCGCCTGTACCGCATCCACGAGGGAGCGAATGGGCTGCACGCGGTAGTCCAGCCCCGTGGCGTCCGCAAGGGCGGCCGCGTCGTCCCGCGAGTGCTGGCTGGAGTACGCCGAGGGCATCGAAATCGCGGTCACGTTCTCGGCCCCGATGGCGTCGCAGGCGATGACCGCGACGACCGCAGAATCGATGCCACCGGACAGTCCGAGGATGGCTCGCTGAAATCCGTTCTTGCGCGCATAGTCGCGCAGCCCCAACGTGACGGCCTCGTAGATGTCGCCCACCGGGTCAGGTTCCGGTGGCTCGGTGTAGCCCGGCTCGGCGGCGCGCACCTCGCCGTCGAAATCGACGAGCAGAACGTGTTCGCGAAACGCGGGCGCGCGAACTACGACTGCGCCATCGCGATCCGTCGCGCACGAGTCGCCGTCGAAGACGAGATCGTCCTGGCCTCCGACGAGATTGGCGGCGAACAGCGGTACCCGCAACTGGCCCGCACACGCCCGACGAAGCCGGTCACGGGCCGCCCGATGGCCGATTTCGAACGGCGAGGCGTAAAGCAGGAGGAGGCCGTCCAAGCCGGCCCCATCCAGTGACGAGCCGGCATCTCCGGTGAGGTCCATGCCCGAGGCCACCCCGAATCGGTAGCCCTGCACCGTGATCACCTGGCCGATCGCGTCGTCGCCGGGGCCCGCAGCCGGGCGCGGATGCTGAACGACCGCGCCGTCGCGGACGACGACGGCCTTGGGGAATGGGCGACCCTCCTCGTCTCCGCCCAGAGTGCCCAGCACGACCGTGGCGTGTGGCGGCAGCTCTCGGGCGAGCAAGGCGAGAGTCGCCTCCGCCTGAGCCTGGAAGGCCGCGGAACGGGCGAGGTCGCCCAGCGGATAGCCGGTGAGCGCCATGTGAGGGCAGAGGATCAACTCGGCCCCACCGGAGACGGCGTCGGTGACGACGGAGCGGATGCGATCCGCATTGCCGGTGAAATCCCCGACGGTGCTGTCGACCTGGGCGATGGCGACGCGAAGCGCAGACATGTGCCGAGAGTACTCGGCCCGCTGCTCTCACGCGGCGTCATGATTCAGCGATGAGAAATTGCTCTGACGACGGTCAGTACGTGCAGTGCGGGCGCCCGCCCCACATCAAGGAGGGACACCATGCCTGACACACGCACGTGCTTCTGGTTCGACACCGAGGCTCTTGAGGCCGCAAAGCACTACGTGGCCATCTTTCCGAATTCGGCTGTCGATGAGGTGATGGAGGCCGAAGGCCCCGACGGGAAGCAAGTCCCGATGTATGTGGTATTCACGCTGGATGGCCGGCAATACGCGGCGATCAATGGCGGGAAGGAGTACCGGTTGTCTCCGGCAGCGTCGATCGAAGTGGATTGCAGGGACCAGGAGGCGGTCGACTACTACTGGGACAAGCTCGGCGCCGGTGGCCAGGAGATGCAGTGCGGCTGGTTGCAAGACCGCTTCGGCTTGTCCTGGCAGATCGTGCCCCGGCGCCTCCAGGAGCTGCTCACCGATTCGGATCCCGCGCGAGCCAAGCGGGCCTACGAGGCCATGCTCACGATGGTCAAGCTCGACGTGGCAGCGCTGGAGGCAGCCGCCGACGCGGCATGAGGCAACCACATAGGCGACGCCGGGGCTGGTCGAGAAGCAGCGAGTGGCCCTAACCTTGCCCCATGGCAGGGATCACTCGCCGACGAGCCCCCGCACCGGAGCGATCCGCACTCCCCGAGGACGCAGCGAGTTCGGATCAGGAGTTCCTCGGTGCGCTCGAACGCCTGCGCCGAGAGATCCGCGCCCACTGCTACCGGATGACCGGAAGCATGGACGAGGCCGAAGACCTCGTGCAGGAAGCCTTCCTCCGCGCCTGGCGCGGTCGACACACCTTCGAACGGCGATCATCGCTGCGCACCTGGGTGTATCGCATCGCCACCAACACCTGCCTCACACACCTCTCGCAATTGCACCGCAGGCCCCTTCCGATCGGCTTGGGGGCCAGCCCGTCGAACCCACGTGAGGAGCCCCGGCGCGCCCCGGAGGTCACCTGGCTCGAGCCGATGCCGGACCGGATGCTGTGGGCGGAGCCCCCTGCCGACCCCGGCGAAGCTGCGGTGAGCAGGGACTCCGTGCGCCTCGCTTTCATCGCAGCCCTGCAGCACCTCACGGCCGGGCAGCGGGCGGCGCTGCTCCTGCGCGACGTGCTGGGATGGCGGGCGACCGAAGTTGCGGACACGTTGGGAACGACCGTCGCGGCGGTGAACTCCAGCCTGCAACGGGCCCGCGCCCGGCTCGCCACCATGGAACCCACCGGTCACGAGCCCCTAGACAACGCACGCCACGAACAGCTGCTGACCGCCTACCTCGAGGCCTTCGAGAAGTACGACGTCGACGGGATCGTCTCCCTCCTGGCGAACGACGTCACGTGGGAGATGCCGCCGTTCGCCGACTGGTACCGCGGCGCGCGTGAGGTCGGTGCCCTTATCTCGACGTGGTGTCCGGCCCGCCGCGGCGGGGATATGCGACTGCGGGTGGCGCGAGGCAACGGTCAGGTGGTCATCGGCGTCTACATGCGGGGCGAGGACGAGGTGCACCGCCCCTTCCAGCTGCAGCACCTCACGACGAGGGACGGCGCCGTCTCGCGGGTGACGGCGTGGTTCGCCCCCCAGTGGTTCACGGCCTTCGGACTGCCTCCGGTGGCGTGACCGCGCCGACGAACCGGTAGCGGGTGCGGTGGCCGGCACGGCATCCTAGGGCGATGACCGCGCCGCTGCTCCTCCTCGACTCCGCCTCGCTGTACTTCCGCGCATTTTTTGGTGTGCCGCGATCTATCACTGCACCGGACGGCACCCCGGTCAACGCCGTCCGCGGCTTTCTCGACATGATTGCGCGGCTCATCACCGACCACGCTCCCGACGGGTTGGTCGCTTGTTGGGACGATCAGTGGCGGCCGGCGTTCCGCGTGGCTGCCCTGCCGAGCTATAAGGCCCACCGGGTCGCCGCCGACGGGGGAGAGGACGTACCCGAGGAGCTTCCCGCGCAGGTCGACATCATCATCGAGGCGCTCGCTGCGGTGGGCATCTGCCGCCTCGGCGCCCCGGATATGGAGGCGGACGACGTGATCGGGACGCTCGTGGCCCGAGAGCTCGACGCCGGCGAGCCCCGCCCGATTCGGATCGTCACGGGGGATCGAGACCTGTTTCAGCTTGTCGACGACGAAGCCGACGTCGCCGTGCTGTACCCGGCGCGGGGGGTGAGCAACCTCAGCCACATCGACCAGGCGGAGCTCGCGCAGCGCTACGGGGTCACCAGCGGCGACCAGTACGCCGACCTGGCGATCCTGCGCGGCGACCCGAGCGACGGCATCAAGGGTGTTCCCGGTGTCGGAGAGAAGTCGGCCGCCAAACTCCTGTCGCACTTCGGCGACCTGGATGGCATCGTCGCCGCCGTCGACGACCCCTCCAGCCAGCTCACCCCCACCCAGCGTCGCCGGCTCGCGGAGAGCCTTGAGTACCTGGCGGTTGCACCGAAGATTGTGCGCGTGCGCCGAGACGCCGCCGTCGACCAGCGCTCCGACGCTCTCCCCTCCGGCCCCGCGGACCCGCAGCGGCTGGCGGAGCTGAGCGCGCGCTGGGGCCTGGACTCCTCGGTCGAACGACTCACCGCCGCCCTGGCCGACCGAGCGTGACCACGGGAGCCGGGTGTCCGGACGACGGGAACCGGTGAGCTTAGCGCCCTTCAGGTCTCAGCCGGGCGCTCTGCTCCTACCTTTCCGTCGGATCGGCGCTCTGGAAACGATGAGTAACGACGAACTCCCAGGAGTTAGCGGCTCGGGGTGGTTGGATCCCATGAGCTAGTGCCCGTGGCCCGACCGGGGAGACCTCGGCGCGCAGGGGCGCGGTGGACCTGGCGGGGTCGGTGGGTGACGATGGGGAGATGCGCCTCATCCTCATTCGCCATGGCCAGACGCCATCCAACGTGCGCGGACTCCTCGACACCGCCGCCCCGGGGCCAGGCCTCACCGAACTCGGCTGGGAGCAGGCGGCTGCGGTGCCGGACGTGCTCGCGGGGGAGCGGGTGGACGTCGTCTTCGCCTCCAACCTCATCCGAACGCAACAGACGGCGCGCCCGCTGATGACCGAGCGCGACCTACCGAGGGTCATCCGGCCGGGCATCCGCGAGATCGAAGCGGGCCAGCTCGAAATGCTAGGTGACCGCGACTCGGTCGAGGCCTACATGACGACGATCGGGCAGTGGTGGCACGATCGCGAGGTGCGGATGCCGGGCGGCGAATCCGGGTCGGAGGTATTCGCCCGCTTCGACTCCGTCGTTGATGAAGCCCACAGCGGAGGGGCAGAGACGGCGGTGTTCTTCAGCCACGGGGCGATGATCCGGGCGTGGGCCGGCGGTCGGGCGAGCAACGTGTCCCTCGACTTCATCGCCGCCACCCCGGTGCGCAATACCGGAGTCGTCGTGCTCGAAGGCGAGCCCCGGGCGGGCTGGGAGGTGCTCACCTGGGAGGGTGAGGCGATCGGCGGCGAACTG
>DATGSB010000268.1:0-2493 GCA_035303045.1 Actinomycetaceae bacterium
TCGCCGCCGCCGCGGATGCCCGCGACGACGTAGGTGCCGCCCCGCGCGAGCCAGCCCCGCCCGACCGTGCCGGAGTAGGCGGGCAGCCGCGGGATCTCGAACCCGCCGTAGCCCGAGAGCAGGGTCGGCTGCGGGCCGTCGGCGGCGCGGGGACCCACCTGGAAGTACGGCACCCGGGTGCCGTCCGCGGAGGTGGCGAAGTGCTGGGTCACCTCCAGACCGGTGGCGTCGAAGAACGCCGGGGCGGACTTGAGCTCCTCGACCGAGGCCACGGTGCCGTCGTCCGCCAGCGTGAGGCGCGACAGCGTCGTGGGGGTGAGGAACCCCGAGACCGTGAGCCACAGCGTGTCCTCCGCGTCGGGATCGATCGCGGAGATGGCGATCGTCGTCAGCGCCGGAACCTGCGCGGGCAGGACGAGGTCGCGGCGGCGCCAGGCGTCGCCGGCGCTGTCGGGCGGGGTGAGCACGTTGAGCCGGTTGGTGACGTGGTGCAGCGTGTTGAGGACGAGATGGTGGCGGGTCCAGGCCACGGCGACGAGGGAAGTCTCGGGCGTGGGGGCGAACAGCACCTCGAAGTCGCGCGCGCCGGAAAGAAAATCGTCCACCGGCGCGGCGAGCAGCGAACCGCCGGCATAGGTGCGGGAGCCGACTTGCCAGTCCTCCCGAAGCTCCACGAGCAGCCATTCCCGGTGCACATCGACCTCGGCGGAGTCGGGGACAGCGAGGTGGCGTAGTTCGCCGCTAGCCTCACGCAGGTAGGTGCGCGAGGAGTAGAAGGCGATGGCCCGAACGAAGACGTCGCGGGAGAAGCCGGGGGTGAAATCGTGGGCCGCGGCCGCGAGCAGATCGTCCTCGGCCACGGCGAACACCTCCGGCGCCTCGGCCAGGGGCGTGCCGCGCTGCCAGCGCCGCACCGTGCGGGGGTAGCCCGAGTTCGTCATCGAGCCCTCGCCCACGTCGGTAGCGGCGAAGACGACGTTGCCGGACTCATCCGCCCAGCGCAGCGAGCCCTTCGCCTCCTCGCGGGTGAAGCCGTCGGCGACGAACGTCTTGGTCACGAGGTCGAACTCGCGGGTGATGTCGGCATCCGCGCCACCGCGCGACAGCGCCACGAGCGCCCGGTCGTGGGAGGGGCGCAGCACGTGGGCGCCGTGCCACACCCAGTTGACGCCCTCGCGTTCGGCGAGCTCATCGATATCGAGGAGCACCTCCCACTCCGGTTCCTCGCTGCGGTAGGACTCCCACGTCGTGCGCCGCCATAGGCCGCGCTCGTGGTCGGCGTCGGTCCAGAAGTTGTAGAGGTAGGACCCGCGTTGCACGACGCCCGGAATCTTGTCCGTCGAATCCAGCACCTCGAGCACCTCCGCCTCCAGCCGACGGAAGCGATCGGTGACGAGGCGCTCGCGGGCGACGTCGTTGTGGTGCCCCACCCAGGCCAGCGCCTCGGGCGCTTCGACGTCCTCGAGCCATTCG
This sequence comes from Actinomycetaceae bacterium, assembly GCA_035303045.1. Taxonomy (GTDB): domain Bacteria; phylum Actinomycetota; class Actinomycetes; order Actinomycetales; family Actinomycetaceae; genus DATGSB01. Next base: position 1,474 of record DATGSB010000268.1, read on the forward strand.
AAGGGATCGGGGCCGCCGTCGGTGGGAATCTCGTGGGCTTGGGAGTCGGTCGTCATGGGCCCATCCCACCACGCCACCGGCACTCGCCGGGTAACCGGGGCAGGCGGGCACCTATAGTCGAGGCGAGCGTGCGCCGGCGCAGGGAGGACTCCATGACCCAGATTCACGAGCTCGACGCCACGGCCCTGGCCGCGGCCATCGGCCGGCGGGAACTCTCCCATGCCGAGGTCGTCGAACACACCCTCGAGCGCGCCGAGCGGCTCGGGCCGCGCGTCGGCGCCTTCGCCCACCTCACCCCCGATTACGCGCGTGCCCAGGCGCGGGCCGCCGACGAGGGGACGGCCGGCGAGGCAGCTGGGGGACCGTTCTTCGGCGTGCCCTGCCCCATCAAGGACCTCACCATGGTCGAGGGCCTGCCATTCGAGGCCGGCAGCGTGGCGATGCGGGGCACCGTGGCCCCGGCCACCGACGGGGTCGCCCGGCTCCTGGCCCGGGCGGGCACCACGATGATCGGCAAGACGACGACCCCGGAGTTCGGCCTGCCGCCCTACACCGAGCCCGACACCGGGCCCGCCGCGCGCAATCCGTGGGACGTGCGGCGCAGCGCCGGCGGGTCGAGCGGCGGGGCGGCCGCGGCGGTCGCGGCCGGGATCGTCCCGGTGGCCCATGCCAGCGACGGCGGCGGGTCGATCCGGATTCCGGCCAGCGTGTGTGGGCTCGTCGGGCTCAAACCCTCCCGCGGGCAGGTTTCTCACGGACCCCTGCGCGTGGACGGCGCGGGGCTGACGACGGACGGCGTGCTCACCCGCTCCGTCGCCGATGCTGCCGCATTCCTCGACGTCCTCAGCCGCCCATGGCCCGGTGACTACTTCGCCCTCGCCTCCGAGAACTTCGCCGCCGCGGCCGCCCGGCCACCCGGCCCCTTACGCATCGGGATCCTGCTGGACCCCATCAACGTCGCCAGCGCCCCGGTGCATGCCACGAGCAGGGCCGCCGTCGAACGTGCCACGCGGGTGCTGG
>DATGSB010000269.1:0-19627 GCA_035303045.1 Actinomycetaceae bacterium
AGCTGGGTGGTTCTCATCGCTGCCATCGTCGTGACTACGGCCACCGGTCTCGACTACGTCCTGCGAGCGTGGCGGTTGGCCCGGCGGGGGAGCGGCGCGTGAGGTTCACAGCTGCCGAGACGGTGGTGCGCCTGCGCGAGCTTCGTGCCGTGGTCGCCGTTGCCGAGTCGCTGACGGCGGGCCTCCTCACCGACGAACTCGCGCGCATCCCGGGGGCTTCCGACGTCTTGCGCGGCGGCGTCGTGGCCTATGCCAGCGCTGTCAAGGCGCGGGTGCTCGAGGTGGACGAGGCCCTGCTCGACTCCGGCGGGGCGGTGCAGGCCGAGGTGGCGCGCCAGATGGTGGGCGGCATCTGCCGGCTCATGGGCGCCGACTATGGCATCGCCACTACCGGGGTCGCCGGGCCGGGGCCCGACGACGGCCACGCCGCCGGAACGGTGTTCGTCGCTGCAGGTCGTCCGGACGCCCCGCGAGTGCGACAATTGCAACTCTCCGGTCCCAGAGAGGCCGTACGGCACACCTCGGTGGCCGCGGCGTTGGCGTTGCTGTCAAGTGTGCTCGAGGACGTCCCGCGCGAGCGGGATCACAGCTGGGAACAACCTCGCGACGAGCGGAGTTATCACTAACGATGACAACACACACGAAACGCGGCCGCCCGTCAGTGCGGCCACCCAGTCGTACGGTCGAGGGAAGCCGCCCCCGCACGGGCGTGAGCTCCTCGGGGTACGGTAAGAAGTTCCACCCCGCGCGAGAGGAGGTACGCCCCGTGATCGTCCTACGTCAAGAGCTGGGCGAGGTGCTTCGATTCGCCCGCCAACATCAGGGCCGCACCCTGCGAGAAGTGTCCGCGGCCGCCCAGGTGTCGCTGGGTTACCTCAGTGAAGTTGAGCGCGGCCAGAAGGAAGCCTCATCCGAACTGCTCGCCGCCATCTGCGCGGCACTCGATATCCCCATGTCCACCGTGTTGCGCCGGGTCAGTGACCGCATCGCCGTGGCAGAGGGCGTCGTCGTGCCCGACACCGTGCCCGCCGAGCTGGCCAGCTCGATCCGACGCGCGGACCTCATCCCCATCGGCTGAGCCGCGATCCGGCGGCTGACTCGCCGAACTTCGCTCGGACGTCGGTACGGACGCCCTTGGTGTGCCGAGCGCGCCGTGGCACCCTGTTCGGGTGAAACACTCCGAGCTGCTCGCGGCGGTCACCGACACCTTCGGCTCCGCACACGGCCGATCACTCATGAGTGACCTCGTGCTCGTGGCCTTGGGTGGCCGCACTGCCGAAGGCGCGCTGCGCGAGGGGGTGGCGCCCCAGCGGGTGTGGGACGCGCTGTGCGCTGAAATGGAACTGAGCGACGACGTGCGGTGGCGCCACCGCGGCACTCTGGACCGGCGGCGACCTTCTTAGGGTTCGGCGGCGAGACGAGGCAGCCGCAGCCACAAAAATGGCAAACGGACACGACGGCGTGTCCCGGGGCGTCGAACAACTGTTCGGTATACGCTGTGCTCACATGCGGGCCGACCGGGCCTCCACGCACAACGCGCGGGAGTCCCGGCCGGATGTCGGTGGTCGGACATAGCCTGCAACAGGTAGCCGCTCGGAGAGGGCGGGCCCTGTGAGACCAGCCCATATCGAACCGGCGCGCTGCACCAGCAGCGTCCCCCAAGCTCAAGGAGAGCCACATGGCCATTCCCGTAGCAGATCGCAGCAAGGCGCTCGAGGCCGCGCTGAGTCAGATCGACCGGCAGTTCGGCAAGGGCTCGGTCATGCGGTTGGGGGACGACAGCCGCCCACCCGTGGCGGTCATTCCCACCGGTTCGGTCGCCCTCGACGTTGCGTTGGGAATCGGCGGATTGCCGCGCGGCCGGGTGATCGAGGTCTACGGCCCCGAATCCTCGGGTAAGACGACCGTCGCGTTGCACGCGGTCGCCAATGCCCAGCGCAACGGTGGGATCGCGGCGTTCATCGACGCCGAGCACGCACTGGATCCCGAGTACGCGAAGAAGCTGGGGGTCGACACCGACGCCCTGCTGGTGTCGCAGCCCGACACCGGCGAGCAAGCCTTGGAAATCATGGACATGCTGGTGCGTTCCGGAGCGCTGGACATCGTTGTCATCGACTCCGTCGCCGCCCTCGTCCCCAAGGCGGAGATCGAAGGCGAGATGGGGGACTCCCACGTCGGCCTGCAGGCCCGCCTCATGTCCCAGGCGCTGCGCAAGATCACCGGCGCGCTTTCCGCCTCGGGCACGACCGCGATCTTCATCAACCAGCTGCGCGAGAAGATCGGGGTGTTCTTCGGATCCCCGGAGACGACGACCGGTGGTAAGGCGCTGAAGTTCTACTCCTCTGTCCGCCTGGACGTCCGCCGGATCGAAACGCTGAAGGAGGGATCGGAGCCGGTCGGAAACCGCACCCGCGTGCGCGTGGTGAAGAACAAGATGGCCCCGCCCTTCAAGCAGGCCGAGTTCGACATCCTCTACGGCCGCGGCATCTCACGCGAAGGTGGCCTCATCGACCTGGGAGTCGAGCACGGCCTCGTGCGAAAGTCGGGTGCTTGGTACACCTACGAGGGTGATCAACTGGGTCAGGGGAAGGAAAACGCGCGAAAGTTCCTCCTGGACAACCCCGAACTGGCCGACGAACTCGAGGCGAAGATCCTCGCGAAGCTCGGCATCGGAGCTGCGGCCAAGGAAGCCGCCGAGGCTGACAACGCTGAGGCGGACGTCGACTTCTAATGCCGACACCATCGCCGGGCGATGGCGAGCAGCCGCAGGATGACGGCGAGCGGGCGCGAGAAATTGCCTTGCGCCAGCTCGCCGCCGCGCCGCGCAGCCGCCGCCAGCTGGCGGACAAGCTCGCCTCCCACGCAATCGCGCCCGCCACGATCGAGGAGCTCCTCGATCGCTTCGAGGCCGTTGGTCTCGTCGACGACCAGGCCTTCGCCGACATGCTCGTACGCACGAGGCACAGCGAGCGGGGGCTCGCGCGCCGCGCCCTCGCCCACGAGCTGTACCGCTACGGCATCGAGGGGGACACGGCCCAACAGGCACTGAGCCAGGTGGACGACGACGACGAGTTGCGTGCGGCTCGAGATCTCGTCGCCCGCCGTCTGCGTTCCATGGGCGGAGTGGACGACGAGCGCCGTCGGCGCCGGCTGGCCGGCCTCCTCGCCCGGCGCGGCTACCCCGCGGGCATCGCGATGCAGGTGGTCTCCGAAGCCATCGCCAACGACGACGAGGAGGCGGATGTCGGCTGGTGACCGCACCCGGTGCCGCCCACCCTCGCACACGACCTAAACTGCTAGACGATGACCACCACGACCACACGGCCTCGCAGCTACCTCGTGCGCACGATGGGCTGCCAGATGAACGTGCACGATTCCGAACGCCTCGCCGGCATGCTCGAGGCCGCCGGCTACGTTCCCGCCGCCACCGATGCACTCGCCGAGGAGCGGGCCAGGGCCGGCGACACCCTCGCCGAGGGGGCGGACATCGTCGTCCTCAACACGTGCTCGGTACGCGAGAACGCCGCCGACCGCCTCTTCGGCAACCTGGGCCAGCTCGCCTCCATCAAGCGGGGGCGCCCCGGCATGCAGATCGCCGTCGGCGGCTGCCTCGCCCAGCACTTGCGCGACGGGATCGTCGAGCGGGCCCCGTGGGTCGACGTCGTCTTCGGCACCCACAACCTCGACGTGCTGCCGGCCCTCCTCGATCGAGCACGGCACAACGCGGCGGCACAGGTCGAGATCGAGGAGGCCCTCAAGGTCTTCCCCTCCACGCTGCCCTCCAAGCGCGAATCCGCGTATGCGGCCTGGGTGTCCATCTCGGTCGGTTGCAACAACACGTGCACCTTTTGCATCGTGCCGACCCTGCGCGGCAAGGAACGCGACCGCCGCCCGCCGGACGTTCTCGCTGAAATCGAGGCCGTCGTGGCCCAGGGGGCCATTGAGGTGACCCTGCTGGGCCAGAACGTCAACTCCTACGGTGTGAGCTTCGGCGACAGAGGCGCCTTCGCGAAGCTGCTCGCGACCGCGGGAAGGACCCCGGGCCTGGAGCGCTTGCGCTTCACGTCCCCCCACCCGGCGGCCTTCACCGACGACGTCATCGCGGCAATGGCCACGACGCCGACGGTCATGCCGCAACTCCACATGCCCCTGCAGTCGGGTTCCGACCGCATCCTGCGGGCCATGCGCCGCTCCTACCGCTCGCAGCGCTTCCTCGGCATCTTGGAACGCGTACGCCAGGCCATCCCCCACGCTGCGATCACCACCGACATCATCGTCGGGTTCCCCGGGGAGACCGAGGAGGATTTCGCCGACACACTCCGAGTGGTGTCCGAGGCCCGGTTCGCCAGCGCCTTCACCTTCAAATACTCCCCGCGCCCGGGAACCCCAGCGGCCGATCTGCCCGACCAGGTGCCGGACGACGTCGTGGCCGAGCGCTACGGAAGGCTCATCGAGCTGCAGGAGCGGATCTCGACGGAGGAGAACCAGCGACAGGTGGGAACGACCGTCGACGTCCTCGTCGCCGAGGGCGGGGGCCGCAAGGACGGCGATACGGCCCGCGTCACCGGCCGGGCCGCCGACAACAGGCTCGTGCACGTGGCGCTGCCCGCCCACGTGGGCCCCGAGGAGGCGCCGCGCCCGGGCGACATGGTGCGCGCCGAGGTCACCCACGGCGCGCCGTTCCACCTGCTGGCAGACTCCGGCCTGCGCGGCGGAACCTTCGAGGTCCGGCGCACGCGGGCCGGCGACGCCTGGCAGCGCGCCCGCGACGGGGCACACGACCACGGGGGCGCGGCGGGCGCGGGTGGCACCGTCCGGCTGGGCATGCCCCGCGTGCGGTAACGCGTGCCGGCAGACAACGCAGCGGCGGCCCCCGTGCCGGACACGCCGGAAGCTGCATCGAGGGTGGTCGCCATTGTCGGGCCCACCGCGACCGGCAAGTCCGACCTTGCTCTGGAGCTGGCCGATCGCCTCGGCGGCCCGAGCGCTGTCGAAATCGTCAACGCCGACGCCATGCAGCTGTATCGCGGGATGGACATCGGCACCGCCAAGGTGCCGGTCGCCCAGCGACGCGGGATCGCCCACCATCAGCTCGACGTGCTTGACGTCACGCAGGAGGCGAGCGTGGCAACCTACCAGCGCAAGGCGCGCCGCGACCTCGCGACCATCGCCGGCCGCGACCGCCGCGCCATTCTCGTCGGGGGCTCGGGCCTGTATGTCCGAGCGGTGCTGGACCACATCGAGTTCCCCGGTACCGACCCCGAGGTCCGCGCTCGCCTGGAGCGGGAAGCGGAGATCGCGGGGGCCCGTGCGCTGCACGACCGCCTGGGGCGATTGGACCCGACGGCAGCCGCCAACGTACAGCCCGGAAACCGGCGTCGCGTCGTGCGGGCCCTGGAGGTCATCGAGATCACGGGACGCCCCTTCTCCGCGACCATGCCCTCGTACCGCTACAGGATCGCCGCCCAACAGTTCGCGATCCACGTCCCCCGGTCCCAACTCGATGAGGTCATCGCCACGCGCGCCGAGCGTATGGTCGCAAACGGCCTGGTCGAAGAAACTCGTGCCCTGCTCGATCGCGGGCTGCTCGACGGGCGGACGGCCTCCCGCGCCGTGGGCTACGCCCAAACGATCGACCTCATTCGCGGGCACCGCACGGTGGCCGAAACGATCGAGGCCATCGCCGTTGCCACCCGCCAGCTCGCCCGCCGTCAGGAACGATGGTTTCGTCGCGATCCGCGGATCACGTGGCTGGAGCCGTCGACGCGGGTCGTCGACGACGTACTCGCCCGGCTCTGAGCGGTCAATCTGCTGCGCGCGCCGCCCGCAGCACGCGGAACCCCTTCGCGGAGCCGACGCGTTGCGTGGGTGCCCCCAACTCCTCGTCCAGCCACCGGTGGAGGGAATCGCCACCGAGATTCTTGCTCACCACCAGGTGAGCCTCCCCGTCGGGCGCAAGGGCCCGCAGCCAGGCGGCGAGCAGCTCCCGCAGGGCGGCCTTGCCGATCCGGATAGGTGGGTTCGACCAGAGCGCGGCGATCTCGCCGGCGTGGTCCTCGAGCGCTGCCTCCGGCGTCATGGTGACGACGTTGGCCAACCCGAGGCGTTGGGCGTTGAGGGCGGTGAGCTCGCGAGCTCGCGCATTCACGTCGACCGCGAGCACCCGGGCCTCCGGGCTGGCCTGGGCCAGCGCGATCGTGAGCGGCCCCCAGCCGCAGCCGAGGTCCACGAGCACGCCCTCGGGCGGCGGGTCAGGCACGTGGCGCAGTAGCACGCTCGTGCCGGGATCCACCCGCGTGGGGGAAAAGACTCCCGATCCCGTGACGACCTCGACTTCCTGCCCGCGCAGGGTCACTCGGCGCTGGGAGGTGTTGGCGGCCGAACTCGGGTCGGCCGTGAAGTAATGTTCCGCCACGCCAGTGAACTTACCCCGTTGTCGCTTCGCCCAGCGGCGAATCTTGTCGCCCCCGGGCATCGGACGTGGGATCCTGGAAGCCAGCGACGATGAGGAGCACGATGAACCAACGCGACGAAACCAACGCGGACGGCGCATCCCACGTCGATCCGGCGAGGGACGTCGTTGCGAGGATCCTGGCCCGCTCGGCCGGGCTGACGGAGGCCGCCGAGCACGAGGACACCGCCGCGGACGGCGAGCAGTTCGACCGCGAGGAGCGGGCGGCGCTGCGCCGGGCGGTGGGGCTGTCGACCGAACTCACCGATGTGAGCGAGGTCGAGTACCGCCAACTGCGGCTGGAACAGGTCGTTCTCGTCGGATTGGCCACCGGGCCCGTCGCCGAAGCCGAAGTGTCTCTCCAGGAACTCGCTGCGCTGGCACGGACCGCCGGATCCGAGGTCCTCGACGCGATCATCCAACGCCGCCCGGCGCCCGATCCGGTGAGCTTTCTCGGCCGCGGCAAGGCCCACGAACTCGCCGAACTGGTCGCCGCCGTGGGGGCCGACACGGTCATCGTCGACTCCGAACTCTCGCCGTCGCAACGGCGCGCGCTGGAGGACATCGTCGGAGTCAAGGTGGTCGACCGCACGGCGGTCATTCTCGACATCTTCGCGCAGCACGCGAAATCGCGCGAAGGTAAGGCCCAGGTCGAGCTGGCCCAGCTCGAATACCTGCTGCCCCGCCTGCGCGGGTGGGGTGAATCGATGTCCCGGCAAGCCGGTGGTCGTGTCGCCGGCGGCGCGGGCATCGGCTCGCGCGGCCCGGGTGAGACGCGCATCGAGCTCGATCGCCGTCGGATCCGCACCCGCATGGCCAAGCTCCGTCGCCAGATTGCGGCCATGGCGCCCGCCCGCGAAACCAAGCGATCGGCGCGGCGCCGATCCGGCGTGCCCAGCGTGGCGATCGTCGGCTACACGAACGCCGGCAAGTCCTCCCTGCTCAACCAGCTGACGGGTGCCGGCGTCCTCGTCGAGGACGCCCTGTTCGCCACCCTCGACCCGACGGTGCGACGGGCGCAAACGCCGGACGGACGCGCCTACACCCTCAGCGACACGGTCGGCTTTGTCCGCTACCTGCCGCACGAACTCGTCGAGGCCTTTCGTTCCACGTTGGAGGAGGTGGGCCAGGCCGATGTGCTCCTGCACGTCGTCGACGCCTCCCACCCGCAGCCCCAAACGCAGGTCGCCGCCGTTCGCGACGTCCTCAGCGGGATCCCCGGGGCCGGCGAGGTCACCGAGATCATGGTGCTGAACAAGGCCGATCTCGTCGCCGAAGAAGACCTCGCCGCGCTGCGCACGACCTACCCGGATGCCGTGTTCGTCTCCGCCCGCACCGGGCGAGGTCTTGAGGAGCTCACCGAGCGGATCGCGACTGCCCTGCCGCGTCCCTCCACCCACATCGACGTCGTCGTCCCATACTCCCGAGGTGACCTTGTCTCTCGGGCCTACGCCACCGGTGAGATCCTCGCCGAGGAGCACACGACGGCGGGAACCCGGCTCGAAGCGATGGTCGACGAAGGCCTCGCGGCGGAGCTCAGCGCCGCGCAGCACCCCGCGTGAGCACGGCCGAGACCGTCCTACGCGGATGCATCACCCAGCTCGGGGGGCAGCACCGCGACGGACAACACGAGATGGCCCAGGCCGTCGCGACGGCGCTGGAGGGGCAGGGCGTCCTGCTCGTCCAAGCGGGCACCGGCACGGGCAAGTCGCTGGGCTACCTCGCCCCCGCCATGTCCCACGCCCTCGCCAGCGGGCAGCGCGTGGTCGTCGCCACCGCCACGCTCGCCCTGCAGCGCCAGCTCATGAACGTTGATGCCCCGTTGGTGAGCAAGGTGGTGGCCGAGCACAACGACGGCGCCGCAGCACACGTATCGCTCCTCAAGGGCTGGCACAACTACCTCTGCAAGCACAAGCTGGGAGGCGGGTACCCCAGCGACGACGAGGGACTTTTCCCGGCTCCCGAGGCCGCGGGGGAGGGCAGCGCGAGCGGGGAGGCGACCTCCGAACTCGGCGGCGCCATCCTGCACCTGCGCGAGTGGGCCGAGCGCACCGACACCGGCGATCGCGACGACCTCACCCCGGGCGTCCCCGATCGCGCCTGGCGCCAAGTGTCTGTCACCAAGCGCGAATGCGTGGGTTCGCGCTGCCCCATGCTCGAGGAGTGCTTCGCCGAGAACGCGCGGCGCGCCGCCCACGACGCCCATGTGGTGATCACCAACCACGCGATGCTGGGGATCGCTGCCACCGGTTCGCGCGTCTTGCCGGAGCACGACGTGCTCGTCGTCGATGAAGCACACGAACTCGTCGACCGTGTGACCGCGCAGCGCACCTTGGAACTGTCGGGCGCCGTCGTCCAGCGCGCCACCCGGCTGCTGCGCAGGCAGGGGGTGCTCATCCCCGCGTTGGAGCAGGCAGCCGACGTATTCGACCAAGCACTGGCGGATGTGCCCGGCGGGCGGCTGCGGCGATTGCCGCCGGAGATCCACGATGCCCTTACCGCCCTGGAGGAGGCCTGCAGGGAAGCGACCACCGCCCTTCGAGGCCAGTCGGATGCGGGGGAGACGGCCCCGGTCGGGGGCAAGGAAATGGCTCTTGCGGCAGTGCAGGAACTCCACGAGTCGGCCCAGCGATTCACCGACGGCGGCCTTGCCCAGCGCCGCGACGTGCTGTGGTGCGATCGGGGGGCCGAGGGGACGTTCCCGGCCCGACTCAACCTCGCGCCACTCGATGTGGCCGGGAGTATCGCCGACCATCTGCTGACCGACCGCAGCGTCGTCCTCACGTCGGCGACCTTGGCGCTGGGCGGCAGTTTCGACCCCGTCGCCCGCGCTACGGGCGCCACGTTGCTCGATGGTGGGGATGCGAAGCCCTGGCGGGGCCTCGACGTCGGCTCGCCATTCGCCTACGACCGCCAGGGCATCCTCTATGTCGCCAAGCACCTCCCGGCCCCGGGCCGCGACGGCCCCGGCGAGGAGGCGCAACGCGAGCTGGTCGATCTGGTTCGGGCTGCCGGTGGTGCGACGCTCGGACTGTTCACCTCCCACCGCGCCGCTCAGCAGGCCGCAGAGCTGCTTCGCCGGGAGCTCGATACGCCTGTGCTGTGCCAGGGGGAGGGGCATCTGCCTGGGTTGGTGGCCAGATTCATGGCCGAGGAGGAAACGACACTGCTGGGAACCTTGTCGTTGTGGCAAGGAATCGACGTTCCGGGCCGGGCATGTCGCCTCGTGCTCATTGATCGCATCCCGTTCCCGCGCCCCGACGACCCGTTGCAGCAGGCTCGCAGCGAGAATGTGAGTGCGGCCGGTGGCAACGGTTTCATGCAGGTCTCGGCCACGCATGCAGCCCTAAGGCTCGCGCAGGGGGCCGGCCGACTCATCCGCACCATGGCGGATCGCGGGGTCGTGGCGGTGCTGGACTCCCGCCTCGCCACTGCCCGATACCGCGCCTTCCTGCTCAACTCGATGCCGCCACTGTGGCCGACCACCGATGGCGACGTCGCCCGGGGCGCCTTGCGCCGCCTGGCCGACGAACGCTGAGACGGCGCGGTTACAGGCTGCGTAAGACGCTGACGACACGCCCCAAGATCTGGGAGTCATCGCCGTCGATGACCGGATAGGAGGGGTTTGCCGGCTTGAGGAGTACGTGCCCGTTGCGCCGCTGCAGCGTCTTCACGGTCGCCTCGCCGTCGATCATCGCGGCAACGATCTCTCCGTTCTCCGCAACCGGCTGGCGGCGAACAACGACCCAATCGCCGTCGCAAATGGCGGCCTCGATCATGGAGTCGCCCGTCACCCGAAGGAGGAAGAGCTCGCCGTCGCCGACGAGCTGGCGTGGCAACGGGAAGACGTCCTCGACAGCCTGTTCCGCGAGGATCGGCCCACCGGCGGCGATCCGCCCCACGACGGGCACCATCGTCGCCGGGGACGGGTCAGTTCCGTCGCCGACGTCTCCCATGCGCGGGGCGCTGACCTCGGTGCCGACGATCTCCATCGCCCTGGGGCGGTTCGGGTCGCGCCGGATGAAGCCCTTGCGTTCCAGCGTCGTCAGCTGGTGTTTGACCGAGGAGGGGCTGGTGAGCCCCACGCTCTGGCCGATCTCGCGCATTGTCGGCGGATAGCCCCGCTCGACGATAGAGCTCTCGATCGTCGCGAGGATGAGGCGCTGACGCTCGGTGAGGCCGCCACGCTCCTGACCATCCGATAACTCCCGCACGTGGGCCTCCGAAACGTTGGGCTCGCTCTGGCTTGCGTTCACTGTTTTCCTCCCTGGCCGACAATGCCGCAGCCGAGGCGGGAGCGCTCCGTTGCCGGTGATGTCAGTGGCTCCTGCTGGGCTATGGCCATGAGTTTAGAAGCCATCGCCCCGCGGATCAAACATGTGTTCGACGGCGTGTCGACAATGTCGCCCGCTGGCGCTACGGTGTTCGTACGAACGTTCGACGTACAGTTGTTCGAATCTAGTCGAGGAGTCTGAGATGTCCGCACCCGCACTCGCGCCATCGGTGAGCACCGGGCCTCGTCGTGGCCATCTCGTGCTTGTCGTGTCCAACCCTGAGGGCGAGGGCTCCGGCGCCGGCGCGGCGGTGAGGCCCGGGCGCCCGAGCTCGAGCGTTTCGAACTCGCCCGCCACGCGGCTGACGGCGCGGGGGCGACTCGTGCGTGGCGTCATCGTCCTCGCCAGCGCCCTTGCCGTTGCAGTCGGCGCCGGCAGCTGGTTCGGCTCCCAGCACCGACAGTCGCCGGTGGCGACCGACACGGTCGCCGTGGCGCCGGGGGATACGTTGTGGGGCATCGCCAGCGGCGTCGCGACGCCGGGCAGGGACGTGCGCGAGGTCGTTTACGACATCCAGCAGCTCAACGGGCTGGGCTCCAGCGAGATCGCCGCGGGCCAGACGCTGCTGGTACCCGGCCCCGTCTCGCCGGGAAACTAGCCCGGTCCCGCCGGGCGAACGAGCCTGGCCTTGCGGGGAACTGGGCCGGCCGGGCGACGGGATCGAGGATGAGCCCGCGCCCGCAGCGCGGGCGGTGTTGCACCGAGGGGAGGTGGCCGCATAACGTGCTCTCCAGCCGGGTCGATCGCGTCGACCCTTCCGAAGGCGAGGAGGCGTCAGGCATGCACTGCCCGTTTTGCCGCCACGAGGATTCACGCGTCGTCGACTCGCGAACAGCCGAAGACGGCTCCTCGATCCGCCGGCGGCGCGAGTGCCCGAACTGCCAGCGCCGGTTTACCACCCTGGAAACCACAAGCCTGTCGGTCGTCAAGCGCTCGGGCGTCATCGAACCGTTCAGTCGCGCGAAGATCGTCGCCGGCGTTCGCAAGGCCTGCCAGGGTCGGCCCGTTTCGGAAGACGATCTGGCGCTGCTTGCCCAGCGAGTCGAAGAAACGGTCCGAGCCTCGGGGGCTGCCCAGATCGAGGCCAACGAGGTGGGGCTGGCAATTCTGCAGCCGCTGCGCGAACTCGACGAGATCGCCTACCTGCGGTTCGCGTCGGTGTATTCCGCGTTCGCGTCGTTGGAAGACTTCGAGGAGGCGATCGCCGCGCTGCGGCAGGATCGCGTCACCGAGGCCCCTCGTTCTGCCAAACAAATGTCGGATTCCGGTACGCTGACCTCCAGCGCCGGCGGCCGCGCGGATTCGGCGAGCGAGGCGCACTGAGTCCACCGGTGGTGGTGACGGAGGGGAAGCCGTCACCACCACCGGTTTTTTCACCTCACCCGGGGCCCTAGCGACGGGCCCAAATGTTGATGCCGGCGTCCACCGCGTGGTCGTCGATTCGGGAGAGTTCATCGTCGCTGAAGTCCAGGTTGGCGAGCGCCCCGAGGGAATCATCGAGCTGGGCGGTGCTCGAGGCGCCGACCAGCGCCGTGGTCACTCGCTCGTCGCGCAACACCCATGCGATCGCCATCTGTGCCAGTGACTGGCCCCGGGTCTGCGCGATCTGCGCCAAGGCGCGAATATGGGCGAGGTTGGTGTCGGACAGAAACTCCGTGGGCAGCGTCGGGCTCGTCGCCGCCCGCGAGCCGGGAGGAATGCCCCCGAGGTACTTGTCGGTGAGCATGCCTTGGGCCAAGGGGGAGAACGCAACGGTGCCCATGCCCGCATCGGCGGCGGCCCCCAACGCCGACGGCTCGCCGTCTTCGACCCACCGGTTGAGCAGAGAATAGGAGGGCTGGTGCACGAGGAGGGGCAAGCCCGCGTCGCGCGCGACCTCGGCCGCCGCCACGACCCGCGAGGCCTGATAGGAGGAGATCCCGGCGTACAGCGCGCGCCCCGAATCCACCGCCGTCTTGAGCGCCCCGATCGTCTCTTCCAGCGGAGTATGTGGATCGTCGCGATGGCAGTAGAAGATGTCGACGTAGTCGGTATTGAGTCGACGCAGCGAGGCGTCGAGGGAAGACAACAGGTGTTTGCGCGACCCCCACTCGCCGTAGGGGCCGGGCCACATGCGATAACCGGCCTTGGACGTGACGATGAGTTCGTCACGGTAGGGCGCGAGGTCGGCGGCCAGGAGCCGGCCGAAGAACTCCTCGGTCGCCCCCACGGGAGGCCCGTATCTATTGGCGAGATCGAAGTGCGTGATGCCGCGATCGAACGCGTGCAGCACCAATTCGCGCTGGCCGGCCGCGGCGCTCGTTGCCCCGAAGTTCTGCCACAGGCCAAAGGAGACTGCCGGCAGCAGCAGACCGCTGGCCCCGCAGCGGCGATACGGCATGGTGTCGTAGCGGCGTGAGTCGGCGATGTGGGTCATGCCACTACGCTACGCGGCCGACACCGCCGTGGCCGAGGCTTCGCCGGGAGCGCGGAGGCTCAGCCGGCGTGGGTCGGCAGGATGCGCAGCCGGATCGAACCGGGAAGCGAACTCAGCGTCGACTGGGCCGCGGGCGTCAGCTCGCCGTCGATATCGACGATGACGTACCCGATGTTGCCGAGGTTGCCGAGGATCTGGCCCTCGATGTTCACCCCGGAATCCGCGCACGCCTGGTTCACCTGGGCCATCATTCCCGGCATATTGCGGTGGAGATAGGTCACCCGCCAGCGTGCGGTGGCGGACTGGTCGAGCTGGAGCGGCGGCACGTTCACGCTCATCGTCGTGGTGCCGGTGGCCAGGTATCGCACGAGCTTGTTGGAGACGAAGGAGCCGATGCCCTCCTGGGCCTCCATCGTCGAGCCCCCGATGTGGGGGGTGAGGATGACGTTCGGCAAGCCGCGAAGCTGCGATTCGAACGGGTCGCCGCTGGACTTGGGCTCGTGCGGGAAGACGTCGACGCCGGCGCCGGCGATCTTGCCCGACAGGATGTGCTCGCGCAGGCTGTCGTAGTCGACCAGGAAGCCGCGGGAGAGATTGAGGAAGATGGAGCCCGCGCGCATGCGAGCAAACTCGGCGGCCCCGAACATCCCGGCGTTCCCGGCCCGGCCGTCGACGTGCAGGGTGACGATGTCTGCCTCGTCCAGAAGTTCCTCGAGGCTGTGCATGCGCCGGGCGTTGCCCAGGGCGAGGCGTTCGGCGGTGTCGTAGAAGATGACCCGCAACCCCATCGCCTCGGCGAGCACCGACAGCTGCGTGCCGATGTTGCCGTAGCCGACGATGCCCAGCGTGCGCCCGCGCACCTCGTGGGAACCTGCGGCCGTCTTCTGCCAGGTGCCCTCGTGCATGGCTCGGTCGCGCTCCGTCAGCCGGCGGCTCAGCGCAATGATTTCGGCCAGGGTGAGCTCGACGACCGACCGGGTGTTCGAGAACGGCGCGTTGAAAACGGTGACGCCGCTCTCCGCTGCGGTGGCGAGGTCGATCTGGTTCGTCCCGATACAGAACGCACCGATGGTGAGCAGGGACGGCGCCGCCTCGAGCACGCGCTTCGTCACATTCGTCTTGGAGCGGATCCCCAGCACCTGGACGCCGTCCAGGGCCTCGATGAGCTCGTCTTCGTCCATGGCGCCGCTGTGGCGCACGATGTCGATTCCCGCCTCGCGCAGGGCGGGATCAGCAGTCGCATGGGGATTTTCCAACAGGAGTGCTCTCACCACTCCATCTTCGCCTACTCGCGGGCGTCTGTGCCAATCTCTCGGCGCGTTCAACTGCGATTGGGCTCGGCGGGGAATCCTGGCGGCAAGGGCGCGCGGTGCACGACGTGGAGGCGTTGCGTCACCCGCGTCATGGCCACATAGAGATCCCCTGGTCCGGTGGCGAGGAGTTCAGCCGGCTCCACAAGAATGACGACGTCGAATTCCAGCCCCTTGGCCTGGCCCGGATCAAGCACGACCGTTTGGGCCGACAGGGGGTCGCCGCCCCGGGTGTCGAGGGTGCGGGGCAGAGCCAGGCGGATCTCCTTCGCCAGGTCACCGATGTGGCGTGGGTCGGCGATGACGGCGAAGCGCCCCACCTGCCGTTCGCGAAGCTCCGTCGCCAGGGCCGTGGTGGCCGAGGCGGCGAGGTCGGTGGGCGCCGCGGTCACTCGCAAGGCGTCGGGCACGTCGCGGGCGGAGCGGGCCGGGGTCGCATGGGCGCCACCGGCGGCCCGCAGGACGGCCGCAGCGGCGGACATGACGGTGCTGGGCGTGCGGTAGTTGATCGTGAGGGATTCGGTGCGCACGTGCTCCTTGGCGGCGCGCCCGAGAAGGCCGTGCCAGGTCGTCGGGCGGCGGTGGCCCGCACGCTGGTCGAGGTCACCGACGAGAGTCATCGACCGCCGCGGGTTGCGGCGCAGCAGCGCGCGCCACGCCATCGGCGACAGCTCTTGTGCTTCGTCGACGACGATGTGGCCGTACGTCCATTCGCGATCGGCGAGCGCCCGCGTCGCAGTGTCGAGACGGGGCGCCTGCTCCGCAAAGCGCTCGGCCAGCATTTCCGCGTCGACGAGGCCGCCCCCGAAGCCGCCGTGGGCGATCGCCTGCTCGGCGAAGTCGACGTCCGCGGCCCGCTCGGCGGCCCGTTGGGCGCGCTGGCGTTCGGCGGCCGGGTCCTCGAGCTCACCGAGGAGGAAGGCGAGTTCATCCAGCAGGGGAAGGTCCGCGGGCGTCCAGCCCCCGTCGGCGCCGCGGTGCAGCAAGGCCAGGTCCTCGGCCGGCCACGACGGGGCATGCCGGGCCAGGAGCTGGGGATCGCGATAGAGACGGCGCAGGAGCTGCTGGGGGCTGGTCGGCATCCAGCAGAGGTTGATCTCGCGACGCACGTCGCGAGACTCCCGCAAGGATTGCCGGAGGAAGTCCCGTTCGGATTCGTCGTCGAGGCCGAGTTCCTCGGTCATGCGCCGCAAGAGGGTGTCCAGGAGCGCCGTGGCGTAGGTCTTGCGGGCGACGTTGTGGGGACGATTGCTGCGCCGGGCCCGTTGCTGGGCGGCCGCGACATCCTCGGGAGTGAGCTGGAGCCGGTGCCCGTCGACGTTGAGGAGCCGCGGCGCCTCGAGCGGCCGGGGGATGGCCCGCACCGCCCGCCGCAGCACGGTGGCCATCTCCGCTCGCCCCTTGAGGAGTGCGACGTCCTCCGGCTCCGTCGCCGTCGCCTCCTCGGGCGCGAGAAGCTCGCCCAGCGTCGCGGAGACGACTCCGGTCTCTCCGAGGGAGGGGAGCACCTGCTCGATATAGCGCAGGAAGACTCGGCTGGGGCCGAGCACCAGCACGCCCGAGCGGCGCAACTGATCGCGGTGGGTGTACAGGAGGTAGGCGGCACGGTGGAGCGCTACGGCCGTCTTACCGGTGCCCGGCCCGCCTTGGACCACGAGCACGCCCTCGGGAGCCGACCGGATGATGCGATCCTGCTCCGCTTGGATCGTGGCGACGATGTCGCCCATCCGGCCCTTGCGGGCCTCGGCCATCGCGGCGAACAGGGCGCCTTCGCCGGTGAGGTGGTCGAGCTCTGCGCCGGCGCTGGCGTCGAGCAACTCATCCTCCACGCCGGTGACGCGTCGCCCGCGGGTCATGAGGTGGCGCCGCCGCACGACATCGCCGCGGTCGATCGCGGTGGCTTGGTAGAAGGGACGGGCCGCCGGGGCTCGCCAATCGATAAGGAGCGAGTTGTGCTCTGCATCGGATAAGCCGATGCGCCCGATATAGCGGGACGAGGCATCCGCCAGATCCAACCTGCCGAACACCAGGCGGTCCTCCACCTGATCGAGTCGGGCGAGGCTGTCTTCGTAGTGGGTGGCGAAGGCATCACGTTCGGAGCGGTTCTGTGGGGAACCGGCCGGCCCTTCCCGGCGCACGAGGGCGAGCCGTGAGCGGTAATGGTCGCGCAGCTCATCGAGGCGGGTGTAGGCGCGATCCAGGAAGCGCTGGTCCTGCTCCCAGGCACCTTGCCCGTCGGAGGGGTCGAACGAATGCGGCATAACGGGTGGGTCTCCTCGAATGTTCGCTGCCCGGCGCTGCGGGCGACCGTCCATTATGACGCGCCGCCCCCGGCTGCGGCTTCTACCTAGGCCGCAGCCGGTGCTCGTCGGCCGATACGATAGGGGGTGTAGCCGGCGATAACGGCGACGGGCGGCCTCACCGCCCGCGCGCGTGAATCGGCGCGCGGGGCGCTCGCGGGAATGCTCCGGCCCGCCGCATCGTTACTGTGTATAGACGCCCCCGGGGCGGCAAGGGCCGCCGGGGCATGGATGTATCTGGAGGGTTCATGACCGAACGGTTGTACGTCATCGAGCCCGGTGCGGAAGACGTGCGTGCCGGGGTGCTGATCAACGCCCTGACCGGTTCGATGGACGCTGGCCACGTGGCGCAGCTCGTGGCGCGTCATCTGACGACGTCGCTTCCCGTCACACGTGTCGCGACCTTTGACGCCGATGCGCTCATCGACTACCGGGAACGACGCCCCACCATGACGTTCGAGGAGTGGCGGTTCACCGACATGGCCGAGCCCGAGATCGTGCTCGACCAGTTCCGCGACGATGAGGGTGCGCCCGTCCTCCTTCTCCATGGCCCCGAACCCGACCTGCGGTGGCAGGGGTTCACCAACGCGGTCATCGACCTCGTCGAGCGCTTCGGAGTGGAGCGCACCGTGAGCCTTCACGGCATTCCCATGGGTGTGCCACACACCCGGCCCACCACCGTGCTCGCGCATGCCACCGACCTCGAGCTCATCGAAGCCCAGCCGCAGATCGTGGGCACCGTTCAGGTGCCCGGCAGCGTCTCCGCGATGCTCCAGCTACGCCTGGGGCAACGCGGACGTGAGGCGGTCGGCTTCTCCGCCAATATTCCGCACTACCTCGCGCAGAGCGAGTTCCCGCAGGGGGCCGCCGAGTTGGTGCGGCAGATCTCGCGCAATGCCAGCATCGCGTTGCCGGTGGGCGACCTCGAAGCCGCAGCTGCCGAGGCCACCCGGGAGATCGACAAGCAGGTGGCGCAGTCCGGCGAGGTCCAGGCGATCGTGCAGGCACTGGAAAAGCAGTTCGACACTTTCATTTCCGGCACCGGACGGGAGAGCCGCGCCACGCTCATGTCGCAACCCGATGACATCCCCACAGCCGACGAAATCGGCGCCGAACTGGAGGCGTTCCTGGCGGATCAGTTCGTCCAGGGCGGCGACGTGGGACCCGACGGGGACTCCCAGCCGCAAGCCCCCGCCGGGGATGATTCCGCGACCACGGCGCCCCCGACGCAATGGCAGGCGCACGACGCGACCGAGCCGCGCGACGAGAGCTGAAAGACTCCTTCGCCCCCGAATGCTGGTCAGGACGCGGACGACGTGCCACACTTGACCCGTTGCAGTTGCAGTTCGCTTACGTAGGACCCTGGCCATGGCTGGGTACAGCAAGACGTGGGACGAGGCATTGCGGCACGACGGGAGCGGCACACGGCCACTCCCACAACGTCCCCGGAAGGACACAGCACAATGGCACAGGGAACCGTCAAGTGGTTCAACGCTGAGAAGGGCTATGGCTTCATCGCCCAGGACGGCGGCGGCGCCGACGTCTTCGTCCACTACTCGGCGATCGATTCGGACGGCTACCGCTCGCTGGAAGAGGCGCAGCGCGTAGAGTTCGAGATCACGCAGGGCCCCAAGGGCCCGCAGGCGGAAAGCGTCCGCGCGATCTGACAACGCAGCTCAACCACCGACACCGTCGGTGCCCATGACTGTGAGCTGAGGCCCGTCCCCGTCTCGGGGGCGGGCCTCAGTGCGTCGCGGGCGAGGCTTCCTCGACGGGGCCGTCGAAGGCGGGAGGGTGGTCGCCCGCAAAGTCGCGTACGTCCTGCCCGGCCATCAGCCGCACCGGCAGCGGAAGCTGGCGTAACCGGCGCGCGAGCAAGGCGATGTCGATGGGGACGAAGCTCGCGACGAGCACGACGTTGCCGTACCTGCGGCCGCGCAGGATCGCGGGGTCGGCGATGAGCGCGACGTGGTCGAACACGGCGGCCAGCGTCGCGACCTCCACGCGCGCCGCACGCAACGGCGGGACATCGGTGAGGTTGACGAGGTAACACCCCGTGGGCGCCAACGCGGCGGCTGCAGCCGCGGCGGCCTCCTTCGTGCGAAGGTGTCCGGGTACGGCGATGCCGTCGAAGACGTCGCGCACGATGACATCCCAGGTGCCTGACGTGAGGGCCTCCAGCTCCCGGCGGGCGTCGCCCACGCGAATGCGCAGTCGGGGGGAGCGCGGCAGATCGAACCACGTGCGCACGAGGCGCGCGAGCTCAGCATCGATCTCCACGACGAGCTGGCGGGAACCCGGCCGGTGCGCCTCCAGCGCTCGCGGCAGCGCGCACCCGGCACCACCAAGGTGTAACGCCCGCAGGGGAGCGGGCCGGGGAACGAGGAGGTCGATCACCTCCACCATCTGTTGCATGTACTCGAATTCCAAGTGAGCCGGATCCGACAGATCGAGATACGAGCTTTCTGCGTCGTTGATGAACAGGGTGACACCCGAGGGCCGGGTGGGATCCGGCAGCAGTTCGACATACCCCGTCGAGGTCCGCACGGGGTGGGTGGGCAGATCGGGACGACGGCGCCGTCCGCGCGCCTGCCGCGGCATGCGACGCGTTGACATATCCCCAGGCTAGCCTTGCCCCATGGCCGAGATGGTGCGCGCTGCCGGCGCCCGGCGCCCGTGGGGCAGCGACGATTCCGAGGCCACCGTGCTCCACGTCGACATGGACGCCTTCTTCGCCGAGGTCGAGCTGCTCAGCCACCCGGAGCTGCGAGGTCGCCCCGTTATCGTCGGCGGCCAGCAGCGCGGCGTCGTCCTAT
>DATGSB010000270.1:0-4549 GCA_035303045.1 Actinomycetaceae bacterium
GAACTGTTGGTCCGGGGGCGCGACGCGCTCCACGCTGCGGTTGCGCCGCGGCGCGAGCCACGAACCGTCGTCGTCCACCGACCACTGCTCGACCTCCACCGCTAGCGACGGCCCGTAAGCAAAACCGTCGCCGCCCACGACGGCGAAGACGGCGAGCACGTCGTCGTCGGCGCCGTGGCGCACGCCGGCCACTCCCCCGGGCATCCGCGGGTCGGGGCCCGCGACGTACCAACCCTCCTCCTGGGCGATGGAGGCAAGCGCGCGGCGAAACTCGGGCGCCTCGGCCACGACGGCGACGGTGTGGGGCATGCGGCTCGCATGCGGCAGCAGGAACGCGGGGTGATCACCGAACGCGGAGAGAACGCGACGGGCCACCTGTGCCCGGTGCTCGGCCGGGGTGCGGAACGACGACACCGGGGCACCCGGCAGTCGGCGGCCATCGACGTCGAAGACCGTGGTGGCGCCGCGCCGCGCCATGGCGTCGTCCCACGCGGTGCGTTGACGCCGCCACTCACGTTGCGTCTCCCGGGCAGCGTGGTGGGGGATCCCCGCCCGCTGCCACACGCGCCGGGCCACCTTGGCGCCGTGCAGCGCGAGCCGGGCGCTGCGCCGCGCGATTCGGTTGACGCCGCTGATCACCGGGTTCCTCCTCCATTGCGGGCCGTCGCCGCAGCATAAGTGCACGACCGCCTCTACGCGCTAGGTGCGGATTCGCTCCGCCACTCACCACGCCCCGCGGTGCTCGGGCACGCGCCGAATGATGGGGATCATGAGGAAAAGCAGGACGCCGAATGCGAGGTAGGCCATCGCGTGGGCGCTGGGGCCCTGGGCCGCCTGGGCGATGGCAAGCGTCGTCGCCGAGATCGCCGTGATTTCCCCGACCTGCCGCCCCGTGGTGCGCAGCCCCGCCAGCAGGCCTGCCTCCGTGGGGCTGAGCTGCAATCCGGCGTTTCGGGTTGCCGGGCCCGCCCATCCGATGCCGGCGCCGACGATCGCCGCGCACATCGCGAGCCACGCGTAGGGCGACATCCCCACCGGCTCCAGCGCCAGACCGACGACCCCCACAGCCATGACCCCGGCCCCGACGTACATGGGCATCCGATATCCGGTGCGCCGCAGCGCGGCGGCGGCCGTGAGCGACACGACGATGACCATGATGCTCTGGGCGGCCAGCAGCGTGCCGGAGCGCAGCGCGTCGATGCCGTAGCGGGTGGTGGCGTACAGCGGCACGAGGGCGAGCATCGCGGTGACGCCCCCGCCATAGAGCACGTTGATGAGGTTGACGACGCCGAAGCCCCGGCCGTAGATGAGGCGTGGGGCAATGATCGGTTCGGCCACGCGCCGCACGTGGCGCAGGAGCAGGGCGAGCGTCACCAACCCGCAGGCGACGACGAGCACGCCCGCCCACACGGGCGCGCCGAGTTCGTCGTCCAGCAGCGCCAACCCGAACATGACGGCGAGCAGCCCCGTGGCGAGCATGGCGATGCCCCTGATGTCCCATGGCGCATCGGCATTGTCTGCCCGCGGCCGGTCGGCCGGGATGTAGCGCAGGGCGAGCGGGATGAGGATGGCGACGATCGGCACGTTGACGAAGAAGATCATCCGCCACGAGAGGTAGCTGACGATGAGGCCGCCGACGACGGGGCCGGTCATCGACCCGATCGAGAAGATGCTGCCGAACAGCCCGACGGCCTTGTCGCGGGCGCTGCCGAAATGCTCGACGACGATGCCGGTGGCCGAGGGCGTGAAGCCCGCGCCGCCGATCGCCTGCAAGAGGCGGAAGAAGATGAGCAGGTAGATGTTGGTCGCCAGCCCGCACAGCAGCGAGGCCACGGCGAAGATGGTGATCGACACGAGGAACACCCGTCGCCGGCCCACCCGGTCGGCCAGCCGCCCCGTCAGCGGCAGCGCGACGATGAGCCCGAGGCTGTAGGCGGTGATCGTCCACCCGGCCCACACCACCGAGGTCTGCAGGTCGGCCTGGAGGGTGTGTAGCGCGGTGGCGACGATCGTGACGTCGAGGGAGCTCATGAACAGCGCGAACGCGACGATGGTGAACGCCGCGGGGCGGTTCACAGGCCTGGTGTTGATGTCCCCCGCTCCAGTTCCGGCACGTGCGCCTTGGGTGAGCTCACGTGCGGAGGCTACCGGATCCCGGCGCCGCGCGACGCGGGCCGGGTGGGCTCAGTCGCGGGCGAGTCGGGGAGCCTCGATCGCGGGACAGGTGTCCATGACGACGTCCAGTCCCGCCTCCGCGGCACGCTGGGCGGCGGCCTCGTCGATGACGCCCTGTTGCAGCCACACGGCCTTCGCTCCCACCTCGATCGCCTCGTCCACGACGTCGCCGGCGAGGGAGGAGTTGACGAACACATCGACAACGTCGATGTCACCGGGCACGTCGCTCAGCTTCGCGTAGCCCTGCGCGCCGTGCACCTCCTCGGCCTTGGGGTGGACCGGCACGATCTCCATGCCGAGATCCTGCACGTACTTGGCGATGCCGTAGGCGGTGCGCTGCTGGTTGGCCGATAGGCCGACGATGGCCCACCGTGCCGGGGTGGTGAGTAGACGGCGGATGACCTGGGGATCGTTGCGGTGGCTCATATCTCAGGTAACGGCCACGCGGCGCCGGCCATTCCCGGTGCGGCTGAGGCGGGCGTGGAGCCAGCGCCGCATGCGCGGGCCCACGTGCTTCTCGAAGCCGTGGTAGAGCAGCCAGGCGGCGCCCAGGGCGACGGCGCACGTGAGCGGCAGCAGCACGGCCGGCGGCAGGTGGGGCGAGAGCTGCTGGATGAACCACCATCCCCAGTGCTGGTGGGTGAGGTACAGCGGGTACGTCAGTGCCCCGAGGCCGACGAGCCACGGCCACTGCAGGAAGCGCAGCCGGGTGAGGCTGACGGCCGCGACCAGCGCGAAGCACAGGACGACGCCGATGCCCAGGATCAGCGGGGAGGGCTCATAGGCGGTATTGCGCGTGAGTGACCTCATCTGGGCGGGCACAATCGTGTGCACCGCGAGCGCGACATTGCCGGCGAGCAGCAGCCAGGGCACCGGCGCGGAACCGTCGCGGTAGATGATGTAGAGCAGCATGCCGCCGGCGAACAGCGGCGCGTAGCCGCCCAGCAGGAACATGGCGACGTACGACATGCCGAGGTGGGTGGCCACAAGCGCCGCCACGGGCCACAGCGCGCACACCCACAGCAGTCGCTGCCGGGTGATGCCGATGGCGACGAAAAGGATGATGAGCAGGTAGAACCGTAGCTCCGTCCACAGCGTCCAATACACGCCGTCCACGTGCCCCACCTCGAACAGGGCTTGGAACATCGTGAGGTTGACGGCGGCCTGCCCCACCGTGATGTTCTTGCCCTCGGGCCACAGCCACAGCAACAGCACGCTCGTGGCGATGACCGCCACCCAGTAGGAGGGATAGAGCCGGGCCACGCGGGAGGCCACCACGTGGGGCACGTCGCGCCCCCAGGCGGTCATGAGGATGACGAAGCCGGAGATGACGAAGAACAACTCGGGCGCCAGCGCGACATAGATGGTCGGCTCGGCCAGCGACCCGAAGGTCTCCACCGGAACCTCGTGGTTCCACGCGTGACTCTCCCGGGCGACGTAGTGGAAGAGCATGACTCCCAGGGCCGCGAGAAATCGCAGCCCGTCGATCCCGTACAGGCGAGGCCGGGCCTGAGTGTCGTGCCGCCCGGCCGCCGTATCGGTTCTGGTACCAACGATTTCGGCCACGACTCGACGCTAAACCGGGCGGCGTGACCCCGCGACCGGAGTATCACGTTTTGATAACGGCCCGCCTGTGCGCCGGTGATTGCCCACCCCGGATGTGGTGGGAAAACGGCGGGCCTACCGTCGAGATACCCCACTAGCGAAGGAGTCATCATGGCTGAGACGCGTGGCGAATCCGGTGACGTGACCGGCACCGAAGACAAGGACTACAACCTCATCTGGTACACCGAAGCCTGCCTGAGCAACGCGCTGCGCCTGGAGCAGTACATCGCCGATGCCCAGCGCGCGGGCGACGACGAGGTGGCCGACCTCTTCCTCAAGGCGCAGTCGGACAGCCGCAAGGGAGCCGAGCTCGGTAAGCGGCTGCTCGCCGCCCGCCTCGGTCGCTGACGGCCTTCCGCGGCAGTCGACCCCGGCCACAGCGGCTGCGGGTCGTGCCGCGGGGCTAGCCGATGCGCCGCGGTCCGGCCTGCCAGGCACGCCAGGCGCTGTCGATGATGTCGCCGAGGTCGTGCGTGGCGCGCCAACCCAGAACGGCGGCGATCCGGTCCGCCGTCGCGACGAGCTGGGGCGGATCGCCGGGCCGGCGCGGGGCAATCTCAGGATCCACCGCTAAGCCCGAGGCGTCGCCGATAGCGGCGATGACTTCCCGCACCGAGGCCCCGGTGCCCGTGCCGACGTTGAAGATCCATTCGGGGCGGTCGTCGCGTTCGAGGTAGTCCAGCGCCGCGATGTGGGCGTCGGCGAGGTCGAGCACGTGGATGTAGTCGCGGATGCAGGTGCCGTCGGGCGTCGGGTAGTCGTCGCCGAA
>DATGSB010000271.1:0-2132 GCA_035303045.1 Actinomycetaceae bacterium
CTTCACCGCGGCCGAGCACGTCTACGTCGAACTCATCGACCCCGACACCGGGGAAGCGGTCGAGTGGCGCGAGGGCGCCACCGGCGAGGGGGTGTACACGACCTTTACCCGCGAGGCGACCCCCGTCGTCCGCTTCCGATCGCGCGACCACCTCGAGGTCGTCGCCACGCAGTGCGCCTGCGGCCGCACGACCCCGCGCGTCCAGTGCATCGGACGCACCGACGACATGCTCATCTACCGGGCGATGAACGTGTTTCCCAACGACATCCGCGAGGTGATCCTCGACCACGCCCCCGCCGCCTCGATCGGCGGCATGCGCATCCGCAAGTCGAGAGCCGATCAGGTGCGGTTTGACGATCCCATCCCCGTGGAGGTCGAAACCGACACCCTCGATGCGGCCGCTCTGGAGCGCCTGGCCGACCAGGTGCGCCAGCTGCTGCGGGTGCGGGTGGCCATCGAGGCGATCCCCGCCGGCACCATCCCTGTGGGCAACTACAAGACGGCGCTGGCCTACGTCGCCGAGGGCGCCGACACCTGAGCGCCAAGGGCTGGGCTAACCTGCCTTCGTGAACCAGTTCAACGATTCGCCACGCGCTCAACTCGCGGCCTACGTCCGCGAGCACGCGGTCATCCACGGCGAGGTCGTGCTCGCCAGCGGCAAGACGTCCGACCACTACGTGGACATGCGCCGGGTCACGCTCCATCACGCCGCCGCCCCGCTCGTCGGGCACGTCATGCTCGACCTCCTCGAGGAGGAGGGCATGGGCCCGGCCGAGATCGACGCCGTCGGTGGACTGACGATGGGCGCCGACCCGGTGGCCACCGCCATCCTGCACGCGGCCGCCTCGCGCGGGCTGAGCATGGACGCCTTCGTCGTGCGCAAGGAATCCAAGGCCCACGGCCTGCAGCGCCAGGTCGAGGGCCCCGACGTCGCCGGCCGCAGGGTCGTCGCCGTAGAAGACACCTCGACGACGGGCGGCAGCCTGCTCACCGCGATCGAGGCCCTGCGCGCGGCGGGCGCCCACGTCATGGGAGCCGCCGTCGTCGTCGACCGCGACACCGGCGCCCGGCAGCGAATCGAGGCCGAGGGCGTCCGCTACGTCACCGCGCTGCAGAAGGCCGACCTCGGGCTCGCCTCCGGCGCCTGAACTCTTGTGGTTGAATCACCTCAGCACCGCCCGCGCGACACGCACCTCTTGGAGGGCCGTCAGCTGTGAACAGCGTCATCCTCATCACCCTCGGCGTCATCGTCCTCATCCTGCTGGCCGTGGTCATCTGGGCGGTGGCGACCTACAACGGCCTCGTCAGGCTGCGCAACCTCGTGCAGGAGGCCTGGCGCCAGATCGACGTCGAACTCACGCGTCGCCACGACCTGGTTCCCAACCTCGTGGAATCGGTCAAGGCCTACGCCGGGCACGAGCGCGCCGTCTTCGATGAGGTCACCCGGGCGCGAGCCGCTGCGCAGAACCCGGCCGGGCCGGCGCAGAAGGCGGTCCAGGAGGACCAGCTCTCCGCTGCGCTGGGCCGCCTCTTCGCCGTCGCCGAGGCCTACCCGCAGCTGCGGGCCTCGGAGAACTTCGCGCAGCTGCAGGCGGAACTGACCAACACGGAGGACCGGATCGCCGCCGGCCGCCGCTTCTACAACGCCAACGTGCGCGAGCTCAACATCAAGACGGAGACCTTCCCGCCCAACATCATCGCCGGCATGTTCGGTTTCCGCCGCGCCGAGTACTTCGAAGCGAACGACCCGGCCGTGCGCACCGCTCCGACGGTCGACTTCAGCCCCACCACCCAGCCCCCGCCGCCGGCGCCCCCGCAGGCTGGGCCCTCCTTCGGCGGTGAACGTGGCGGATACGACCCCGGCCGCGGGCACTGACGCCCAGCCCGCCGAGCAGGGGGTCGGGGCTTGGCCCGGGGGGCCCGCACAGTGGCCGACGGGCGATCACTACGATCCCCAGCTGCTCGCCGAGGGCGATAGGCGCAACGTCGAGGACCGCTACCGCTACTGGCGCATCGAGGCGATCATCGCCGACATCGACACCCGCCGGCACCCGCTGCACGTCGGCATCGAGAACTTCGGCCACGATTTCAACATCGGTTCGGTGGTGCGGACCGCCAACGCCTACGCCGTG
>DATGSB010000272.1:0-2338 GCA_035303045.1 Actinomycetaceae bacterium
GCCGTGTCATTGGAGCTGGCCGCGCCGATGATCATCGCCCGGTCGCCAACGGCCTCGAGCACGACGCGCACGAGGGCGTCCTTCTCCGGCTGGTGGGTCGTGGGAGATTCGCCGGTGGTGCCGTTGATGACGAGCGCGTCGCAGCCGAGCTCCACGAGGTGGGTCGCGAGCGAGGCAGCGGTGTCGAGGTCGACTTTCCCATCCTGATGGAACGGCGTGACCATCGCGGTGGCCACCGAACCGAAGGACCGCGGCGGTGTGGCGTTCGTGCTCATGACCTGAACGGTACCGCTCCGCGCGCCTTGCGCGCCCCACGCGTCCGGGAACGGGGCGTCGGCCGGGCACGCGGTGCGAGCGTTGTTAGCCTTGGCGCTGTGACCACACCAGGCCAACCTCACCGCGACGACCTCCTGGGGCAGCTTGCCGCCGGTGCGGAACCGACGCTCACCCCGGGCCCGACGTCGCGCCCGAGTGGGCCCGACGCCTCGGTTCGCCCGGCGATCGATGAGGACGTCAGGGCGATCGTCGATATTCAGTTCGCCGCGTGGCAAGGACGTGGTCTCGTCACCGCCGACGACCTGCGCGGTGTGGATCGCTCCGCCGTCGAGGAGCAGTGGCGGGACGCCATCAGCCGCCCACCCTCTGCGGGGCATCGGGTGCTCACCGCCGTCGCGGGACCCGCCGTCGTCGGCTTTCTGGCCGTGGCTCCGGCCACGACCGACGATCCGCAGGCCGATGCCGCCGGTGAGATCATCGCCATGGAGATCGCCGCGGACCGGACGCGCGAGGGCCACGGCGCTCGGCTTCTCGCGGCGTGTGTCGACCTATCGCGTGACGGCGGGTACTCCACCCTGCACACCTGGGCGAGCGCTGACGACGAGGCCCGCACCCGTTTCCTCAACTCCGCTGGGTTCGGCCCCACCGGGCAGCGGCGCACCCTCGGGGCCCTCCACGGTGAGGTCGTCGAGCACCTGTGGCGCACCGCGCTGTAGCAGGTCCACACCGCCGCGCGCCGGTGGGCGCGGCGGTCAGAGGTCGAGCAGGGACTCCAGCCCGACCGTGAGGCCCGGCCGGCCGCCCACCTCGCGCACGGCGAGCAGCACGCCGGGCATGAAGCTCGTGCGGTCGAAGGAGTCCGTCCGGATGGTCAGCTGCTCTCCCGGGTTTCCCAGGAGGATCTCCTCGTGGGCGACCAGCCCGCGCAGCCGCACCGCGTGAACCGCGACGTCCTCGACGACGGCGCCGCGGGCCCCGGGCAGGGTTTGTGTCGTGGCATCGGGGGCCGGCCCGAGGCCGGCGTCACGGCGGGCCGCGGCGATTCTCTCCGCCGTGGCGATCGCCGTTCCTGATGGGGCGTCGAGCTTGTCAGGGTGGTGGAGTTCGATGACTTCGACCGACTCGAAGTACTTTGCGGCTTGGGCGGCGAAGTGCATGGCGAGCACGGCCGACATCGCGAAGTTCGGCGCGATGACGACGCCCGCGGCCGGGTGGCTCGCCAGCTGGTGGCGAACTGCGCTCAGCGCCTCGGCGTCCCACCCCGTCGTTCCGACGACGGCGTGCACCCCTGCGGCGATGAGCTGCTCGACGTTGTCGCGGGTGGCCGTGGGGACCGTGAAGTCGACGGCGACGTCGGCGACGCCGCGCAGGTCGGCAACCGAATCTTCGGGCCCGAGGCGAGCAACGAGCGTCATGTCGTCGGCCGCCCCCACCGCGTCGCACACCGTGCGCCCCATGCGCCCCTCGGCACCCAATACCGCCACACGAATACTCATGGCCTCAGCGTACGGCCACGGGCGGGGACGGGATGCGACCCATGCTTGACGTTACCGAGTAACCATGGAACTGTTCGCTCAACAGTTACCCAGTAACCAAAAGGGGCGATCATGTCCGTCAAACAGGGGTTGCTCGCGCTGCTCGCCGAAGCGCCCGCCGGGGCCTATCAGCTCCGCAAGGAGTTCGAGGCGCGCACCGGCGGCACCTGGCCGCTCAACATCGGGCAGGTGTACACCACGCTGCAGCGCCTTGAGCGCGACGGGCTCGTCGCCGCGCTGCCCGCGTCGCCCGACGGCGGTGAGCCCTACGAACTGACCGCCGAGGGCCGCGCGAGCGCCGAGCACTGGTGGCTGACCCCGGTGCAACGGGGCACGGCCGAACGCGACGAGCTCGTCATCAAGCTCGCCCTCGCCCTTGCATCACCAGGCGTCGACATCGCTGCGATCGTTCAGGCCCAACGCGCCGAATCGATGCGCGCCCTGCGAGACCTCACACGCCTGAAGATGCAGGTTCCCGAACCGCCCAGTACGGCCGACCACACGTGGTCGCTCCTGCTCGACCACCG
>DATGSB010000273.1:0-5113 GCA_035303045.1 Actinomycetaceae bacterium
TCTGGCCGCGGAGATCGAGTGGGCGAAGGTCAGCCTTGTGGCCCCGGAGGACTACGCCGACGCCGCGATCAGCGCCGGGCGGGCGGAAGTCGCCGGCCACGACCACGCGACCCTGGCGCGCCTACTGAGCATCTACGAGGACGCGAAATCCGAACGCGGCGTCATCGACTTCGAAGATGTCCTGCTCCTCACCGTAGGCATCCTGGCGGACCGGCCCGACATTGCCGCCGAGGTGCGCTCGCAGTACCGCCACTTCGTCGTCGATGAATATCAAGACGTCTCCCCGCTGCAGCAGCGCCTGCTCGACCTGTGGCTGGGGGAACGGCGTGAACTGTGCGTCGTGGGAGACGTGTCGCAGACGATCTACTCCTTCACCGGCGCCACCCCCCGCTACCTCACGCAGTTCCCGCGCCGCTTCCCGGACGCCGCGGTCGTGCGCCTGGCGCGTGACTACCGGTCCACCCCCCAGGTGGTGCGGCTGGCCAACGACCTCCTCGCCCGCGCGGGGGCCGACAGGTCGAGCGCCGCTGTGGAACTGGTGTCGCAACGCCCCAGCGGCCCGGCGGTGCGCTACGAGGCGTATGACGACGATGTCGCCGAGGCCGAGGGGGTTGCCGCGCGTATTGCCGCGCTGGAAGCCGAGGGTGTCGAGCGCAGCGAGATCGCCGTGCTCTACCGCACCAACGGCCAGGCCGAAGCGCTCGAGCAGGCACTGTCGGAGGCCGGGATCAGTTATCTCGTGCGCGGCGGGGAACGGTTCTTCGCCCGCCGCGAGGTGCGCGAAGCGATCCTGACGCTGCGCGCCGCCGCACGCTCGGCCTCGGACGCCGCGATGCCCGACCAGGTGCGCGACGTGCTCGCCGGGGCGGGCTGGGCTCCCGCCCCTCCCGC
This sequence comes from Actinomycetaceae bacterium, assembly GCA_035303045.1. Classification (GTDB taxonomy): domain Bacteria; phylum Actinomycetota; class Actinomycetes; order Actinomycetales; family Actinomycetaceae; genus DATGSB01. Next base: position 892 of record DATGSB010000273.1, read on the forward strand.
GGCGCGTGGCGCGGCCCGGGAACGGTGGGAGTCCCTCCAGGCACTCGTTGCCCTCGCCGACGATCTCGCGGCCACGCGGGAGGCAGATCTCGCCGGCTTCGTCGCGGAACTGGAGGAGCGGGCGAGCACCCAGCACGCCCCGCCCGTCTCTGGTGTCACCCTCGCGTCGCTGCACGCGGCCAAGGGCCTGGAATGGGATGCGGTGTTCCTCGTCGGGGTGAGCGAGGGGCTGCTGCCGATCTCGCTCGCCGAGGGGCGTGACGCGATCGCCGAGGAGCGGCGCCTGCTGTACGTGGGCATCACCCGGGCACGGGAGCACCTGCAGTTGTCCTATGCCCGCGCCCGCACGGTGGGCGGGCGGGCCAGTCGCAAGCCCTCGCGGTTCCTCACCGGCTTGTGGCCCAGCGGCGAGGAGCGGCGCACCCCTGCGCCGCGTCACCGCAGCAAGGATCGGGTGGCTGCGCTCGCAGCCGAGGACCCGCACGCGGCGGAGCTGTTCGGGCGCCTGCGCCACTGGCGGGAATCGGTCGCCGAAGCGGCCGGCAAGCGGCCCTATGCGGTGCTGCACGACACCACGTTGGCGGCCATCGCCGAGGCCCGCCCGAGGGATCTGCGCCAGCTGGGGCTACTGCGGGGCATCGGCGCCGCGAAGTTGGAGGCCTATGGCGCGGCCGTGCTCGCCGTCGTGCGCGGCGAGGACGTCGAGGTTCCCCCGGCCGGCTCCTGAGAGGCGCCGGCGACCGCCTCCTGCGGAGGAGCATCCGGCCCACGGCAGCCGCACCGCGGGTGAAACTGCCACTCCACGCCGCGTGGCCCGCCGCTGGTGCCGGTGACGACGAGGCTGCGACCCGCCGTCGTCACCTCCCGGTGATCGAGGAAGGCGAGCACCTCGGTGAGCCCGAATCCGGCCGCCGTCACCGCCACGGCCGCCGGCAGTCGGCGCTCGCGGGCACCCAGGAGCTGGGTGGCGATGGCCGGCCAGCAGCTATCCGCCTCGGCGCGGCGCATCTCGATGCACTGGACGCACGGCGTCATGCCCGGCACCACGAGCGGGCCCACGAGGGCGCTGAGCTCGTGTTGGGAAATGACGAGGTGGGGGACGTCCTCGCGCATGAGGGGGCGGATGCGCTGCGGCTCCGCGACGTCTTGGATGCACATGACGACGAGATCGGGGCGGGTGCGGGGAGGCGCCGAGATGGCAACCTGCTCGTGCTGGGAGCGCAACAACGCCCGCACGCGATCCTCCCGCGGGCGGCCGACGTCATGCGGGGCGTAGGCGCCCACGCCCACGTCGCCGCGGCCCACCTGGCGCCGATCGGCCACGAGGATGGTTCCCACACCGGAGGCGGCCAGTCCGCACGCCAGCATGGCCCCGATGCGCCCCAGTCCCATGACGGCGACGACGCGGGCTCGGCGCCTGGCGATGACGCTGGAGGCACGCCCGCTGAAGCGCTGCCAGAAGTCCTCCTCGGCGCTGAGCCCATGGCGGTCCAGCAGCGGATCGGGCAGCTGCCGGGCGATGAGGCCCCGGGCCTCGAGCTCCCCCAGGAGCTCGGCCGCCCGCGAGCCCTCGATACCCAGGTCTCGCGCCGCCGCGAGAAGCTGATCCTCGGTGCGGTCGCGTTCCAGCAGGTCGAGCCACTGCTGCTCGGCGGCCGAGAGTCCGCTGAGCACGATTGCCGACGTCGCTTCGATCCCGATCTGGCTCTCGCCAGGCCGGCGCCACAGCACGCTCAGGCCACTACGAATGCGCATGGTCCTCACCTCGCGCCCAGCATGGCAATGCTGTGGACGGCCCGCTGCGGCCATCCACAGGCCCGCTAGGTTGGTAGCCATGGAGGTCGAGGTCCGCCGCAGCGCTCGGCGGCGCAAAACGGTGTCGGCGTTCTTCGAGGACGGCCGGGCCGTGGTGGCTATTCCCGCCCGCTTCACGGCGAGCGAGGAGCGCGAGTGGGTGAGCCGCATGCTCGCCCAGCTTCAGCGGCCACGCCGGCACGGGCGCGCGTCGGACGAGGCGCTGCACGACCGCGCCCGGGAGCTGTCCCGGCGTTACCTCGGGGGTCGGGCGCGGCCCACCTCGGTGGCGTGGGTGCGAAACCAGCAGCGGCGATGGGGGTCGTGCACCCCGGCCACCGGCGAGATCCGCCTTTCCCACCGTCTGCAACCGATGCCCGAGTGGGTGGTGGACTACGTGCTCCTCCACGAGCTCGCCCATCTGCTCGTCGCCGGTCACGGACCCGACTTCTGGGCGCTCGTCGAGCGTTATGCACACACGGAGCGGGCCCGTGGGTTCCTCGAAGGCGTCGACTTCGCGCGGCACGCACCCCCGATCGCCGGGGAGTAGCGACCACCGGCGATGAACCGCCCCCAGAAGCGTCGTCTAGCGGTCGTCGCCGGCCGGCTCCCCACCCTCGGCGGGTCCCTCATCGCTGGGACCATCGCCGGTGGCCTCGTCCTTCTCGGCCGCGCCGGCACCGGATGCCTCGTCGGCCGAGCCCAGCAGTTGAGCCAACGCGGCGTCCACGTCTTCCTCATGGGCGGCGGCGGACTCCCGCGCGGCGACGAACTCCAGCGGCGCGTCGAGGTCGGCGGCGTTCGGCAGCAGGTCCGGGTGGGCCCACAGGTCGTCGCGTGCCGCCGTGCCGCCATGCCGGGCCACCTCGCCCCACAGGGTGGCTGCCTCCCGCAGCCGCCGGGGCCGGAGTTCGAGCCCGACGAGGGAGGCGAAGGTGCTCTCGGCCGGGCCACCGGCGGCGCGCCGGCGGCGCATCATCTCCCGCAGTGGGATCGCGTGCGGTAGGTGGGCGGCGACCGCGCCGGCGGTGACCTCCTCTACCCACCCTTCGACAAGGGCCAGCATCGTCTCCAGGCGCTGTAGCGCGGCCCGCTGGGACTCGGTTTGCCCGACGGCGAACATGCCGCCGGCCATCGCCTCGCGCAGGGCCTCCGGATCGCTGATGTCGAGGTCGCGTACGGCCTGCTCCATCGCGTCGGTGTCGATGGCGATCTCCCCGGCGTAGGACTCGACCGCGGCGAGCAGCTGGGGGCCGAGCCACGACGCGTGGGAAAACAATCGCGCGTGGGCGGCCTCACGCGTCGCGAGGAAGAGGCGCACCTCGGCTTCGGGCACGTCGAGTCCTTCGCTGAAGGCGAGCACGTTGTGCGGCACGAGCGCCATCGTGCCCGAGTCCGCCAGCGGTAGGCCCGTGTCGGAGGTGCCGAATACCTCCCCGGCCAGGGTGCCCACGGCGTGCCCGATCTGCATGCCCATGACGGCGCCGCCGAGCTTGTTGAGGAGCGTCGCGGGGTTACCCAGCTGGGCCGCGAGCGGGTGACCCTCGAGCATCTCGGCCTGATCGGCGATGACCTGCTGCATCGCGGCCACCATCGAGGCGGCCACCGGCTCCACGAGGCGCTGCCAGGTGGGCAGCGTATGGCTCACCCAATCGGCCCGCGACCACGCGTGGCGTTGTCCCGCAGAGGGGGGCAGGTCGGTGGCCGTGTCGAGCCACAGCTCCGCCGTCTGCAGCGCCGTGGTGACCTCGGCGGCGTGGGCGGCCGTCACGGTCGGATCGCCGCCTTGGTTGACGAGCTGGGCGGAGACGTCGCGGGCGAGGGACCAGTTGAGCGGGCCGTCCTCGCCGGTCGCCATGAGGTGCTGGATCTGGCTGAGCATCACCGACAGCTCAGCGCCCCCGCTGGGCAAGCCCGCCGCCTGAGCCATGGCGCTCGGATCGATTCCGGCGGCGCGCATGGCGGCGATCGCCTCCTGCGCTCCCTGCTCCCCGAGCATGGAGCGAAGCAGCGCCTCCCAGTTCTGCTCGCCGGGGTCGAGGGGATCCTGACTCATGGGCTGGCCTCCTGCTCGTCGTCAACCCTCACGGTAGCGCCGCGGGGCGGGCCCGCGACACTTCGTTCGCCCGCGGCGTGAGGCCGCCGGTGGGCGGGTTCGCTTCCGGTCGTGCATCGGCGGCACACTGGTGCCGTGCAGCACCGAGGTACCTCGTTCTCAACCACCCCGCCGCCCGGCCGTGGGGCATCGAGCGTGCCGGGGGAAGGCTGGCGTACGCCAGGGGCCCAGCCCGCCCAGCCGCACGTGTCGGCCCGCTCCATCACCGTCGTCCTGGCGGGCGCGCTCACGCTCGTGCTGTGCCTGGCGATGGTGCTCATCACCCCGCCGTACGTCATCATCAGCCCCGGCCCCACCATCGACACCCTGGGC
>DATGSB010000274.1:0-2259 GCA_035303045.1 Actinomycetaceae bacterium
CGATCGCCGCGTCGGCTCCCGTGCGCAGCGCGAGCTCGCGCCGGGCCGCGATGGGTTCGCTGATGGTCAGGCTCGTGGCCCCGGCGCGGGCGGCGAGCTGCATGACGAGCTGGCCGATGGCACCGCCGCCGCAGACGAGCACCCGGTCCCCCGGGCGGATGGCCGCCTTCTCCACGATCCGCAGGGCCACGGAGGTGGGCTCGAGCAGCGCGCCCTCCTTGAGGGAGACGCTGTCGGGGAGCTTGTACACCTGGGATTCGTGCCACACGAGGTTCTCCGCCATGCCGGGGCGGCTGTACTCGTGGGCGAAGGGGCAAAACTGCTGCCGGCCGTCTCGGCATTCGAGGCAGGTCCCGCAGAATCGCAAGAAGTTCCCGGCAACGCGGTCGCCGACCCGGAGTCCATTTCGGTTGGCGCGCGCTCCCAGCTCCATCACGATGCCGGACAGCTCGTGGCCGAGGCCTCGGGGCACCGCAGGCCCGAAGAAGCCCTCCGCAATGTGGGGGTCCGAGCCGCAGATGCCGGCGTAGGCCACCCGGATGCGGACGTCTTCGGGGCCCAGCGGCTGGGCCGGCATGTCAATGAGCTCAACCGTGCCGCGCTTGGCGGCGTCGGGGTCGTTGAGCTTGCCGATCTTGGTGACCGCCACGGTCTTCAAGACCTCAGGCGTGGTGGTGTCATTCGTCGTTGTCGTCACGTCACGTCCCTAGCGCAGGTTGTGGAAGTTGCCCTGGTAGTAGATGAGCGGCTGTTCGGCCGCCGTCTCGGACGGCGGGCTCACCTGGTTGACGCGGCCGATGACGATGTGGTGGTCCCCGGCCTCGTATTCGGCGTACAGCTCGCAGTCGATCCAGCACAGGCCGCCGTAGATGAGCGGGTTGCCCAGCAGCGAGGGATTCCAGTTGACGTCGCGCCACTTGTCGGTGCCCGAGCGGGCGAAGGTGGCGGCGAGGTCGTGCTGGTCCTCGGCGAGCAGGTTGACGGCGAAGCGCCCGCTGCGGCGGATGCGCGGCCAGCTCGTGGAGGTGCGCATGACGCTGAAGGACACCAGCGGCGGGTCCTCCGACACGGAGTAGAACGCCTGGCACGTGAAGCCGACGGGCTCGCCGTCCTCCTTACCGGAGATGACGGTGAGGCCGGAGGCGAAGCGGCCCAGCGCCCGGCGGAAGTCGTGGGTCGTGACAGCAGGGGTCTTGAGGTCTGTCATCGTCGTCACCTGTCCGTCCTCAAACTTTCAGCCCGGTGGCCAGGCTCTTGGCGTGGTGGTCACTGTGGAGGCGGTCGCCCTTGCCGAACACCTTGTGGCGCAGAGTTCCCGCGGTGTAGTCCTCCTGGGCCAGGCCCCGGCGCTGCAGCACGGGCACGACGTGGTCGACCCATTCCTGCCAGAAGCCCAGCGTGGTGGTGGGGATGACGTTGAAGCCGTCGACCCCGGCGTCGACCCATTCCTGGATGAGGTCGGCGATCTGTTCCGGGGTGCCGGCGAACTTGCCCGGCAGCAGCGCGTGATCCAAGAGGTATTCGCGCCAGGTGAGCTTGCCGCCCTTGCCGCCGACGTTGGCGTCCACCTTGGCCTTGAGGCTGGAGCGCATGTGATCCCCGGTGGTCGTCTGCGCCACGATCTCATCGAGGGTCGTCTCGGGGTCGATGGAGGCGAAGTCGACGCCGTTGGCGCCGCTGGCGAAAGCCTGCAGGGCCGAGATGTCGATGTTGGCGCGGAAGTACTCGCGCTTGCGCTGGGCCTCTTCGGGGGTGGAGCCGATGACGGTCGACAGCGACACGATCTTCTTCAGCGTCGCCGGATCGCGGCCGGCAGCCCGAGCGGCCTCGTCGATGGCGGCAATGTCCCTGCGCGCCGTCTCGGGGGTGGCGGAGCCGAGGAAGATCACCTCGGCGTTGCGCACCGCGAAGGCCCGCCCGCTGGGGGAACCGCCGGCCTGGAACAGCAGCGGCGTGCGCTGCGGCGTGGGGGCCACGAGGTGGGGGCCCTGCACGCGGTAGCGCTCGCCCACGTGGTCGATGGTGTGCACCTTGGTGGGGTCGAGGAACTCCCCGGTTTCGCGGCGGTGGACGACCGCGCCCTCCTCCCAGGAGTGCTCCCACAGCTTGTAGGCGACGTCGGCGTACTCCTGGGCCCATTCGTACCGGGTGGAGTGGTCGACGATGTCGTCGAAGCCGTAGTTGCGGAAGCCGTTGCTGAGGTAGGAGGTGACGATGTTCCACGCCACGCTCCCGCGGGTGAACTCATCGACCGTCGAC
>DATGSB010000275.1:0-2888 GCA_035303045.1 Actinomycetaceae bacterium
CTCGGCTATGTCCAGATCGGTAGCGACGAACCCCGGCGCGTAGGCTTCGGCGTCTAGTTGCTTCGGCGTCGCGACGACGCCGCCCCCTCACCCATCACAACGGCGCCAGCCACGAACCGGCCGGCGCCGCCATAATCGCGGCTGCGGTCACGCGGCCCGATCCCAGGAGTGCCCATCGTGCCTGACCCCGCCCCCACAGCGGCGCCCGCGCAACGACTGTCAGGCCAGACCCGCTTGGCCATCGGCCTGCTGCTCGTCTCCTCCTTCGTCGTCATTCTCAACGAGACGATCATCAGCGTCGCCATCCCCGTGATCATGACGGACATGGGGCTCAGCGCAGCCACCGGACAGTGGTTGGCCACCGCGTTCATGCTCACAATGGCCATCGTCATCCCGGTCACGGGTTACCTGCTGCAGCGCTTCCAGACGCGCCCGATCTTCATGGCCGCCATGGGGCTGTTCAGCCTCGGCACGCTGCTGGCCGGCCTGGCGCCGACCTTCGCGATCCTCGTCGCCGCCCGGGTGATCCAAGCCAGCGGCACCGCCGTCATGCTGCCCCTGCTCATGACGACTCTCATGACCCTGGTGCCACCGGCGGCCCGCGGTCGCACGATGGGCAACGTGTCGATCGTCATGGCGGTTGCTCCCGCGATCGGCCCGGCGGTCTCCGGGCTCGTGATGTCGGTCTTGCCGTGGCGGTGGATCTTCTTCCTCGTCGTGCCCATTGCCGTTCTCGCGCTCGTGCTTGGCATCCTGCGGGTGCCCAACGTGGGTGATCCGCGCCGGCTGCCGCTCGACGTCATCTCGGTCGTGTTGGCCGCGCTGGCCTTCGGCGGCCTCATCTACGGCCTCAGCTCGCTGGGGCAGGCGGCTCAGGGGGACGCGCTACTGCCGTGGTGGCCGCCCGTGCTCGTCGGCACCATTGCGCTCGTCGCCTTCGTCGCGCGCCAGTTGCGAAACCAACGCATCGGGCGCGCGCTGCTGGACCTGCGGGTCTTCGCCTCCCACAGTTTCACCATGTCCGTCGCGATGATGCTCGGGCTCATGCTGTCGCTCTTCGGTGCCATCATCCTGCTGCCGATCTATCTCAGCGACGCCCGCGATCTCGACCCGCTCGTCATCGGTCTCTCCCTGCTGCCGGGCGGCGTGTGCATGGGCATCCTCGGTCCCCTTGCCGGGCGGATCTACGACCGGCGTGGGCCTCGCATCCTCCTGGTTCCGGGCTCCCTCATCGTCGTCACCGCTCTGGCGGGAATGGCGCTGACGTTGACGGCGCACTCTTCCGCCCTCGTCGTCGTGGGCTGGCACGTGTGGCTGAGCCTCGGGTTGGGCCTGCTGTTCACCCCGTTGTTCACCTCGGCCCTGGGTGCGCTGCCCGCCCACCTGTACTCCCACGGCAGCGCCGTCGTGGGGACGGTGCAACAGCTTGCCGCGGCCGCCGGCACAGCGCTGTTCATCGTGGTGCTCACGGTGGCTCAGCTCGCCGCGAGCTCCGCGGGTGCCGGTACCGCCGAGGCCGTGGCCGAAGGCACGCGCGCGGCATTCGGCTGGGGAGCCGGAATGGCGCTACTCATCGTCGTCGCCGCCCTGTTCGTCCGGCGTCAGCCCGTGAGCGCGGCGGCGGGTGCACCGGCGCCCACCGCCGAGCACACCGTCACGCGGTGAGCCCGAGCCTGGCCATGCGGCGGCTGTGACGATGGGCGAGCTGCTCGCCCGCGGAGTCGCGTGGGCCGTGGCCGCGGAGCCCCTCGCTGGCGCCGAGTACCTCGCCGGCCACCCGCCGTCCCCACAGCGATAAGCGAGCTGCGAGGGACTCCTCCTCGCCGATCCCCTCCCGCAGCCGGCCCACGGCGAAATCGCCGTGGCCACTGCTCGCAGCAGCCGCCTCGACGCGGCGCCGGACATCCGGCGAGGCGTCAGCAGCCATCGTTCGCACGAGATCCATGAGCATCGAGGTGACGATGTGGGAGCGCATGAGACGTTCCCACCAGTCCCCCGGCGCCGTGCGCGCCTGGATATCGTCGAGAAGCCCGAGGTGGGGGGCGCTGAGTTCGGCGAGTTCGCCCGGGGCGCCCCCGAGTTCATCGAGACGCGTGCCCAATTGGCTGGCCACCGCCGTCAACGCCGCCCGATCGGCCAGTGTGGGCGCGTGAACGGCGTCGTCAGCGAGCATGGCGAAGACGGCGAGCAGGCTGGCTCCGGTGACTCCGAGCACACGGGGGTCTGCGGTCATGGCCCCACCGTATGCCGACGGCACGCCGATGCTGTCGTCGCGCAAGCCAGGCATCCGAGTGCGGCCGGTCACAGCCAGGCAGATCCAGGCACGCTAGACTGACCCTGCTCACGGTTGCCCGGTCGTACTAGTGCACGCCTGAACTCATCGCCGCCCAGACGCGGCCAGACATGATCGCGATCGGCTGCCACGACTCGGCGGCGCCGCCTCATGCTGCGGCCGCCCACAACTGGACAAGGCATTTTATGACTTCAGCTTCTTCGGGGGTCGTCACCCCCGGTGACCGCCCCATCGATATCTCCACCGCTGCCGACCTCGAAGCACTCGATGACGCCGGCATCGAATCGGTCAGCACCGACATCACCGCCGAGGAGGACGCGCTCACCCGCACCTTCGCCGACTTCGGGGTGTCCGCCCCGATCGTCGAGGCGCTAGCCGAGGCGGGTATCACCCACCCGTTCCCGATCCAGGCGCTCACCCTCCCCGTCGCCCTCGCAGGCGGCGACATCATCGGCCAGGCAAAGACCGGCACGGGGAAGACCTTGGGCTTCGGTATCCCCCTGCTCGAACGGATCACCGGCCCCGGCGAGGAAGGCTGGGACACGCTGCCCTTTGCCGGCAAGCCCCAGGGCCTCGTGGTCGTGCCCACCCGCGA
>DATGSB010000276.1:0-11965 GCA_035303045.1 Actinomycetaceae bacterium
ATTCGCTTCTTCCGCATGGGTGAGATGCGTATCGCGGGTGAGCAGGTGTTCACGCTGCGTCACGGTATGGCTGGTGCTCCCGGCCTGGAGATCTGGGGCGACTACGCCTCCTATGACAAGGTCCGCGACGAAATCCTCAAGCAGGGTGCCGAGTTCGGCATCGTGCCGGTCGGCTCGCGTGCCTACCCGTCCAACACCCTCGAGTCGGGCTGGGTGCCCTCGCCGCTCCCGGCCATCTACACCGGTGAGGAACTGCGCAGCTACCGCGAGTGGCTCGGCGTGGACTCCTACGAGGCCACCAACGCCCTGGCCGGTAGCTTCGTGTCGGACAACATCGAGGACTACTACCTCAACCCGTGGGAGCTGGGCTACGGCTCCTTCGTGAAGTTCGACCACGACTTCATCGGCCGCGAGGCCCTGGAGAAGCTCGACCCGGCCGTCCAGCGCAAGAAGGTCACCCTGGCGTGGGACCCCGAGGACATGGCAACCATCATGGGCTCGCTGTTCAACGTGGACGGCCCGCAGTACAAGTACTTCGACCTGCCGCTGGCGAACTACGGCTCGTCGAACTACGACCGCGTTGTGGACGCCGACGGCACCACGGTCGGCCTGTCGATGTTCACCGGCTACAGCTACAACGAGCGCCGCGGCCTGTCGCTGGCAACGGTCGACCACGACGTTCCCGAGGGCACCGAGCTCAAGGTCGTGTGGGGCGAGGAAGACGGCGGAACCAGCAAGACCACCGTCGAGCGCCACGAGCAGTTCGAGGCTCGCGCGGTCGTCAGCCCGATCCCCTACTCCACGGTTGCCCGTGCCGAGTACCAGGGCGGCTGGCGCACCGGCTACAAGAAGTAGCCACACTGGTTGATTAGCGTGACCAAGCGGCGGGCCGAGGAATCGGCCCGCCGCTTGCTTACCTGCGGGCTAGGAGAGGAGGGGCGGTCCGGTGAGCCTTAGGTACGCGGTGCTCGCGCTGCTCGCTGTCGAGCCGATGACGGGTTACGACCTGCAAAAGCAGTTCGGCACCTCGGTCGGTAACGTCTGGCACGCACCCGACTCCCAGATCTATCCCGAGCTGCGCAAGATGGAGCGCGACGGGCTGCTCGAGGGGGAGGAGGTGCCCTGGGGGTCGCGCGGTAAGAAGCGGCTCTACCACATCACCGACGACGGGCGTTCCGCGCTCGAGCAGTGGATGAACGAGCCAGCCGAATATGCCCGGGTGCGAGATCCTGCCTACCTCAAGGCCGCCTATCTGGAATATGCCACTCCCGAGGCCGCCCGACGACATTTCACCGCCCACATCGAACACCACAGCCGGCTCCTCTCGCAGTTCGAGCAGCAACTGCACGAGATCGACGAACGCAGCAGCATCATGCTGAACAAGCGGCTCGCCGGGGCCGACCCCGATAAACGACACCAGGTCCAGGCATTCAAACGATTCGCCTACGAAGGCCTGACGCTGCGCGCGCAGCAGGAGATCAGCTGGGCTAGTAGGGGACTGCGGCTCTTGGACCGGCTCTACCCGGGCGCCGACCCAGCGGGAGAAACCACCTCTGCATAGGCCCCGACCTTTCACCACGTGGAATCCGCGTGTCGGCGTGATACTTCCGGGTGGTAGACCTTGATGTAGTCGCCCGCCGAGCGCGGGTCATGCCCAAGGCGTGTGGATGAGGGGAGTACGCAATGACTGCACGGCCAGTGGACCAAGCAAGCTTCGACACCGAGGTGCTCGAGAGCTCCAAGCCCGTCCTCGTGGACTTCTGGGCCGAATGGTGCGGCCCGTGCCGCGCACTCGGCCCCATCCTGGACCAGATCTCCGAGGAGCGAGGCGAGGACCTCGAAGTCGTCAAGGTCAACGTCGACGAGAACCAGGATCTGGCGCTGCGCTACCAGGTCATCTCCATCCCCACGATGAAGCTGTTCAAGGACGGGGAGATCTTGCACACCATTTCCGGGGCCCGCTCCAAGGGTGCACTCCTCAAGGAGCTGGACCCCCACCTGGGGAGCTGACTCCGCGCAACCCGCGAAAATACCGCTCGTTACGCGGCAACGAGGCCGACCTCAGCGTTACGTGACCCCTACACCGGCGCGGATCAGCGTCGATCTGGCCGGAAGAGGTGTCGGTCACACCTGAGGGCGGGGTTTTCTCATGTCGTCGATTCGTTCGATATTGTGACCCGAACACCGGCTGAGCTTCGAGGCTCGGCCGAAACGCTGTTCGGATGACCGGAACGTTGACGACGGGAGTGAGGCTGTGTGAGCCGGCCGGAATCGCTGACGGTCTTCCAGTAGATCCGTACTGCCGGCGGGCAGTTCGTCGGCCAAACCCCAGAGCGTGAACTAGCTCGCTTGAGAGACGACGTTCGCGCCAGCCCTTACGAGAGAGTGGAGAGCAATGCCCTCCCAGCTGACCTTGCACGAGGTCAACCTGCGCTTCGGCGGGGTCACCGTGCTCAAAGACGTGAGTTTCAGCGTCGAACCCGGGAGCATCCTTGGGCTCGTAGGCCCCAACGGAGCTGGCAAGACGTCGCTGTTCAACTGCATCAGTGGCCATTACAAGCCGACGTCGGGTTCGATCCGCATCGGTGACGTCGAAGTCAGTGGCATGCCGCCGTCGCAGCTACCGCGCCACGGGCTCGCCCGCACCTTCCAGCACCCCGCGCTGCAGCTGAATGCGACCGTGTTGGAGAACGTCCTCCTCGGCGCCCATACGCGCCTGCCGGGTGGGCCAGTGTCGTGGTCGCTGCGCCTGCCGTTCACCGCGCGCCACGAGCGTGAGCAGCGCGAAGAGGCCGAAGCGCTGCTCGACAGCGTCGGCCTGGGCTGGGCCACTCACTTGGCAGCCGACGAGCTCTCCCACGGACTGCACAAGAGCATCGAGATGTGCCGGGCCCTCCTGTCCAAGCCGGGCCTGTTGCTGCTCGACGAACCGGCAGCAGGGCTGCCGCACGCCGAGGTGGAAACCCTCATTCAAACCATCCGCACCCTGCGCGACACCGGCGACCTCACGATCATCGTGGTGGAGCACAACATGGGGCTCATCGCTGCCGTGACGGACCACGTGGTCGTGCTCGATCACGGCCGCAAGCTCATGGAGGGCTCTGCGGCCGAAGCCCAGTCCGATCCACGGGTGATCGAGGCTTACCTCGGAAAGGAAGCCGCAGATGACGCTGCTTGAGTTGACGGACGTGACCGCCTTTTACGGTCCCGTCCAGGTGCTGCACGGCGTGAGCCTCAGCGTGCCCGATGGGGGCGCGGTCGGGATCCTCGGCGCCAATGGTGCAGGCAAGACGACGACGCTTCGGGCGATCAGTGGCACGGTACGCGCCGGCGGCTCGATTCGCTTCGATGGCCGAGACATCCGCTCCCTGGGGCCCGATCAGGTCGCAGCGTTGGGCATCGCCCACGTGCCGGAGGGACGCGGAACGCTCGGTAACCTCACCGTGCGGGAGAACCTCCTCGTTGGGGCCTACCTGCGCAAGGACCGCAAGAAAATCCAGGAAGACATCGATTACCTGCTCGATCTCTTCCCCAACCTCAAGGCCCGCCTCAGGTCCAACGCCTCGGCGTTGTCGGGTGGGGAGCAGCAAATGCTGGCCGTCGGGCGGGGCATGATGGCCAAGCCGCGGCTCATGTTGCTGGACGAGGCCTCGCTCGGCCTCGCGCCGTCAACCGCTCGGCTCGTGTACGACGCGATCCGCCGCTTGCGTGTGGAATCCGGCGTCTCCATGGTCGTCGTCGAGCAGAACGCCAACCTCGCGTTCACCCTCGTCGATTCAGCCACGGTGCTGGAAACCGGCCAAAGCGTCCTTACCGGTCCGGCCGAGGAACTCAAGGGCCGCGACGAAATCCGCAAGGCATACCTGGGAGGCTGAGGATGGCAACTTTCATCCAGTTGGTAGTTGACGGCCTCTCCATGGGGTCGGTTTATGCGGCGCTCGCCCTCGCGATCGTCATCGTCAACCAGTCCACGGGCATGATCAACTTCGCCCAGGGCGGCATGGCGGTCCTATCGGGATACTTCGCCTACGCGTTCCTCGGCACCGGAATGCCCCTCATCGGCGCGATTATCGCCGCCGTGGCGGTCTCGATCGTCATGGGTGCCGTGATCGAGCGCTTCCTCATTCGGCGCTTCGAGGGCGGGGACCCCGACACCGGCGTGGTCGTCACCGTTGGCCTGTTGCTCCTGTGCACGGGAATCGCGGGATGGCTGTGGTCCTACAACAACCTGCAGTTCCCCTCGCTCTTCCCCTCCAGCGCGTTCCGGATCTTCGGTGCTGCCGTGAGCTGGCGGTCCTTCGGCACGTTCATCGTCATCGCCGGCGTCATGGTGCTGCTGCAGGTGCTCTTCCAGAAGACGAAGCTGGGCCTGGCACTGCGCGCCGTGGCCGACAACCCGCAGTCCTCCTCCTTCGCGGGCCTGCCGGTCGGCCGGCTCCTCATGGCTGGGTGGGGCCTGGCGGCGGGCCTGGGCGCGGTCGCCGGTGCACTCATCGCGCCCCGCCTCACCCTTACCCCGGGCATGCTCGACACCGCCCTCGTCTACGCCCTGGCAGCGGTCATTCTCGGCGGCGCCTCGAGCCCCGTGGGCGTCGTCGTCGCGGCGTGGCTCATCGGGGTGCTGGAGAACCTCGGAGCGGTCTACGTGCCCTTCATCGGCCACGACCTCAAGATCGCCGTCCCCTTCATCCTGCTGTTCATCGTGTTGCTGCTGCGTCCCGAAGGGCTCTTCGGCAAGAAAACAGTGGTGCGTGTGTGATGGCGACCAACGACAAGTCCACAACTTCGACAACGTCCGGAGCTTCGATGGCCAACACTGCACAGGGCGGGCGCCTCGCAGAGCTGACCCAGCAAACCTGGTTCAAGTTCGCCGTGGGCGCGGTCATCGCCATCATCCTCGTGGCAGCACCGTTCTTCCTGCCCATCAACGTCAACCAATCACTCGCCCGTATGGGAGTGTTCGCGGTTGCCGTCCTCGGCCTCAACGTCATCATGGGCTACACCGGCCAGGTGTCACTGGGCCAGATCTTCTTCCTCGGCATGGGGGCCTACGTCACGGCCTACGGCGTCAACGCGGATTGGAACATCGTTCTCATCTTCGTCGCCGCCGTCGTACTCACCGGGATCGCCGGCTTCATCGTCGCGTTGGCGGCCGCCCGCCTCGGCGGATTAGCGATCGCCATGGTGACGGTCGCATTACCGATCATCGGCGTGCCGCTGGCCAAGCGGCTGAGCACCCTCACCGGGGGATCGCAGGGCACCTCGGCACGGTTCTCCTCCGCCCCGGAGTGGTCGGGGTTGGCGAATGACCAATGGCAGTACTTCGTCGTGCTGGTCATCGGCGCCCTCACCTTCCTGCTGATCTACAACCTCGTGCGCGGTAAGTACGGCCGGGCGTTCCAGATCGTCAAGGAGAACGAAGCCGTGGCCGGCTCGATGGGAGTATCTCCGTACCGCTACAAGGTGCTGGCGTTCACCATCGCGTCTCTGGTCGGGGGAGTGAGCGGCTTCCTGTACATGGTGGTGGTGCAGTACACCTCACCGGAGACGATGGCGTTCGCCCACTCGATCAACCTGCTTGCGGCCATGGTCGTCGGAGGAGCCGGCAGCATCATCGGCTCGTTCATCGGCGGCATCTACTATGTGCTGGTTCCAAACTTCACCAACGAGGTCGCCCCGACGCTCACGGCGTTGATCCAAGGCGCGATCCTCTTGGCGATCCTGTTCGTCCTTCCCGGCGGTATCGCCAGCTTGCCCCGCGTCTTGCGGCGCAAGTTCGGCGGTCTCCGGAACAGGGCAACGTCGGGGGAAAACGAAACGGCACCCGCTCCGCAGGGGACACCCCTGACGGACTCCTCGGGCGCCTGATTTCCAACAATGAGAGGTAATACATGAGCATGCGCAAGACGACGGGCGTCGTCGCCCTGAGCACGGCGGTGGCCCTCGTGCTCGCCGCCTGCGGTGGCCGCGGCGGCGACAGCGAAGGCAGCCCGGGCATCACGGACGACAGCCTGACCCTCGGCGTCATCACACCGCTGAGCGGCACGACCGCGGGACCGGGCAACTGCACGGTCGCCGGCCTCGCCGCCTACATGGGTGCGGCAAACGAGGACGGCGGAATCGAGTTCGGCGACGGCGTCACCCGAGAGATCGTCATCGAGGCCCTCGACGACCAGTACGACCCGCAGCAGTCCCTGTCGGCGTTCCAGCAGAACTCCAGCGACATCTTCGCCTTCACCTCCGGGCTCGGAACGCCGACCAACCGCGCGTTCCGCGAGGCCGCGATCGACGGTGAGGTCCCGCAGGTTCTCATCCAGACGGGCGACCCGATCTTCAACGACCGCGAGGAGAGCCCCTGGCAGTTGGGATTCATCCCCGTCTACCAGAACGAAGGCGCCGCCTTCGGTGAGATGCTCGCGGACTCGGGCGAAGACCTCACGGTCGGCATCCTGTCGCAGAACGACGACTTCGGTGAGGGCTACGTCGAGGGCTTCAAGGAGGCCATCGAAGGGGCCGACAACATCGAGATCGTCGGCGAGTACACCTACGAGGCGACCGACACCGCAGTGGACGCACAGCTGACCGAGCTGGCGGCAACGGACGCGGATGTCTTCCTCAACGCCATGTCGATCACCCCGCTGGCAATCTCCACGATCGAGAAGGCACGCGAGCTCCAGTGGGAGCCCGCCTGGATGCTGCCCTCCAACACCTCCAGCCCGGCGGGCATCCTCGAGCCCGCGGGCGCCAACGTGGACGACGGCTTCTACACCGTGGCCTTCTCCAAGGCCCCGCAGAGCCCCGAGTTCGCCGACGACGAGGATGTCACCGCGTTCCTCGACAACCTCGAGGCCCACGCCTCCGCCTACACCACGTCGCCGGACTTCCCCCACTGCATGTGGAGCTACATGATCGGCGCCACGCTCGAGCAGGCCTTCATGAACATGGAAGAGCCCACCCGGGAGAGCTTCATGGACGCGCTGTTCAACATCAGCGACTTCCAGGCTCCGCTCATGCTTGACGGCACCGCGGTGGACACGACCCAGGACGGCAACCCCGCCGTGTCCCAGCTCGTGGTGCAGCGCTACAACGGCACCGGCTACGAAACGGTCGACTCCTTCTAGCGATGTGACCTAGCCACGACTAGGTACGACCGGCAATGCCCGGGCAGGGATACCCTGCCCGGGCATTGCCGTGTTGGTAGATGGTCATCGTTCGTGTTATGTGGCTACGATGGGGCGCGTGCCTCGCATGAGGGGTGCCGACACCGTTGTCACCACCCGAGGGGGCCAGCGACGAAGCTGGTAGCCGGAGCATGTGGTGGGTGCCGTGGCTTTGACACGGAAAGAAGTCCGAAATGAACACTCGAGTGAGATCTATCGGCGTTACCGCCGCCGTTGCCTCCGTGGCGCTCGTGCTCGCCGCCTGTGGCGGGCGTGGGAACACCGGCGGCGGGGATGGCGACGGCGAAGGCGCCGCGGCCAGCCCGGGAATCACCGACGACAGCATCAGCCTGGGGGTCATCACGCCGCTGAGCGGGCCCACGGCCGGACCGGGAAACTGCACGGTCGCCGGGCTCGTCGCCTACATGGGGGCCGCGAATGAGGCCGGAGGCGTCGAGTTCGGCGACGGAATGACCCGCGAGGTCATCATCGAGGCCTTCGACGACACCTACGATCCGCAGAAGTCGTTGTCTGCCTTCCAGCAAAACTCCAGCAGCCTGTTTGCCTTCACCTCCGGGTTGGGGACGCCGACCAACCGGGCTTATCGAGAGGCAGCGATCGACAACGAGGTCCCCCAGGTGCTCATCCAAACCGGCGACCCCATCTTCAGTGACCGCGACGAGAGCCCATGGCAGCTCGGCTTCGTTCCGATCTATCAGAACGAAGGCGCCGCGTTCGGCGATCTTCTTGCTGCCTCCGACGAGGAACTCACCGTGGGGATCCTGGCGCAGAACGACGACTACGGCGAGGGGTACGTCGAGGGCTTCAAGGAGGCGGTGGCGGATGCCGATCACATCGAGATCGTCGCCGAGTTCACCTACGAGGCCACCGACACCGCGGTCGACGCCCAGCTCACCGAGCTGGCCGCCACCGATGCCGACGTGTTCGTCAACGCGATGTCGATTACGCCGCTGGTGATCTCGACGATCCAGAAGGCTCGAGAGCTCGCTTGGGAGCCGAGCTGGTTCCTGCCGTCCAACACCTCCAGCCCGGTCGCCATCCTCGAGCCCGCCGGCGCCGACGCCGATCACGGCTTCTACACGGTCGCCTTCGCCAAGGCCCCGCAGAGCCCTGAGTTCGCCGACGATGAGGACGTGCAGACGTTCCTGGCCAACCTTGAGGAGTACTCGGGCACGTACACCACCACTCCCGACTTCCCCCACTGCATGTGGAGCTACATGATCGGGGCGACGCTCGAAGAAGCGTTCAGCAAGATGACCGAGCCGACCAGAGAAAGCTTCATGACGGCCCTGCTCGACATCCAGGACCTGCAGGCTCCGCTCATGCTCGAAGGAACCTCGGTCAACACCACACAGGATGGCCAACCGGCCGTGTCAGAGGTTGTGGTGCAGCGCTACAACGGGGCGGGTTACGACGTCGCTGATTCATTCAACTAGCCACAGCGGCGCTGCCATACTCGTGGGATGACCACTCACGAGCGCAACGGCGAGGTTGTCCAACTCAGCATCCTGGCGGCCGCCTCCCGCCTGCGTAGCGGCTCGCTTCGGGCGATCGACCTTCTCGAGGCCTATCTCGATCGGATCGCTGAGCACAACGGGGGAGAGCCCAGCTTCGAGGGAGACCCCGGGGCCGTCAACGCCTGGGTGCGAATCTACGCCGAGGAGGCTCGGGAGGCCGCGCGTTGGGCGGACGCGCGGCTGCAGCGAGACGCCGACTCGGCGCCGCTCCTGTGCGGCATCCCCATCGCTCTCAAGGACCTCTTCGCGGTGGGCGGCCGACCACTCACGGCCTCCAGCCGCATCCTGGAGGGCAACCTCGCCGCGCAGGACTCGGCCGTGTGGGCGCGGCTTGCCGCCGACGGGGCCGTCCTCGTCGGCCACACTCACACCCACGAGTTCGCCGCGGGCGGCAGTACCGACCAGGTGGGCAACCCGTGGAATCTCGCCCACTCCCCGGGCGGATCGAGCGGCGGGGCCGGAGCCGCTTTGGCCGCAAGCATGGTCGCCGCCGCGGTTGGCACCGACACCGCCGGATCGGTGCGAATTCCGGCCGCACTGTGCGGGGTGAGCGGATTCAAGCCCTCCTACGGCAGGGTGCCGCTGGAGGGAGTGATCCCCCTCGCGCCCTCGCTGGACCATGTGGGCCCCCTCGCCCGCAGCCTGCAGGATTGCGCCGTCGTCCTGGCAAGCCTCACCCGCGCCAGCCAACCGACCAACCCGCTGATCCCGCACCCACCCGTGGCGCTCCCCGTCGGCCGCCCGCTGGACGGGCCACGGCCACTGACCGGCATCCGGGTGGCGTTGACGAACCGGGCACACGACATCGACCTGGGCCCCGACATCGCCGAAGGGCTGAGGAGGGCCAGGGAAGTGTGCCGGGACTTGGGTGCGACCATCGTCGAGCTCACGGCCCCCGAGGGGCCGTCCCGTGCTGATTACGACACCATTCTGCTCAGCGAGATGCGCGGCTATCACCGCAGGTACGCCTCCCAGGCCGAGCGCTACCGGCCGAGCACGAGGGAGTTCCTGAACCTCGAGGCCGAGGGCGAGCTCGCATGGGATTACATCACCGCTCAGCAACGGCGCATCGAGGCGACGACGACCTGGCAACAGTGGTTCGTCGACAACGCCGTCGACGTGCTCCTCGAGCCGTCCTCGGCCGCCGTCGCACCCGAGCGTGGCCGGGGGTACGAGGCGGGCCGGGCGATCGGCGGAACCGACCCGTTCACCGCCTTTACCGCCACCTGGAACGCCACCGGGTTCCCCGTGGCCTCCATCCCCACACATGTCGGCGATAAGACCGGCCTGCCGGTGGGGGTGTCGATCGTGGGGCGCCTCGGGGCAGACCTCGAAGCGATGCAGGTGGGCCTCACGCTCGAGGCCGCCGGCCTCCCGCCGCTTGAGCTACCGCCGTCGCCGGTCGGCGGTTAGGCCAGCGCACGCCCGAAGCGGGCATTCCGGCAGTCGGGAGACCGTGGGGCCCGCGATGGGGGACGCGGCATACTGCCCGGAGGGACAACGACGTTCGAGGAGCGGTAAACCGATGACGACGCAGACACGGTTGTCGAGTGAGGACCTGGCTGCCCGCGACGCAGCCCACGTCTTTCGCCCGCGACGGGCGCACGACGTCGGCGCGCCCCTCTTCATGGAACGAGGTGCCGGCAGCTACCTGTGGGACTACGACGGGAACCGGTATGTCGACTTCCTCTCCCAATGGGTGTTCGCCAACATCGGCCACCAGCACCCCAAGATGATCGAGGCGCTACAGGAGCAGCTGGGCACCTTGGCCAACATCGCGCCCTCCTACGGCAACGCCACGCGGGCGACCACGGCCAAGCTCGTGGCCGACCGCGCCCCGGCCGGTCTCAACCACGTGTTCTTCACCTCGAGCGGATCCGAAGCGACGGAGCACGCCATCAAGATGGCCCGGCTCGCGACGAAGCGCCACAAGGTGCTCGCGGCATACCGGTCCTTTCACGGCTCAACCGCCAATGCGGTGGCGTTGTCGGGGGATGCCAGGCGCTGGCCGGGGGACACCGCAACGCAGGGATTCGTCAGGTTCCTCGGCCCTTACCGCTACCGTTCCGCGTTCGACGCCACCAGTGATGAAGAGGAATGCGAGCGCGCGTTGCGCCACCTCGAGCAGGTCATCACGCTCGAGGGCCCCGAGACCATCGCGGCGATCGTGCTCGAGACCATCGGGGGCTCCGCCGGCGTGCTCATCCCACCCGACGGGTACCTCGAGGGTGTCCGGCAATTGTGCGACCGGTTCGGCATCTTGCTCGTTCTCGACGAGGTCGTTGTCGCCTTCGGCCGGGTGGGTACCTGGTTCGGGCTCGAACACTGGGGGGTCGTCCCGGATCTCATGATCCTCGGGAAGGGCTTTTCCTCCGGGTACGCGCCGCTTGGCGCCGTCGTGCTGGGCGACCACGTCGTCGAGGCGCTGGCGGGCGGCCGTGCCTACCCCACCGTCGGCTCCTTCTCGGGGCACCTGTTGGCCACCGCCGCGGGCGCGGCCAACATCAGGATCCTCGAGGAGGAAGGCATCCTCGACCACGCGACCTGGTTGGGCGAACAAGTCCTTGGGCCCCGCCTGCGGGAACTCGCCGACCGCCACCGCCTCGTGGGCGAATGCCGGGGCTTGGGCGCCTACTGGACGCTGGAGGTCGTGCGCGACCGCGACACCCGGGAACCGCTCGATGGGGCGGACATGCAATTGCTCGTGGCAGAACTGCGCCGCCGTGGCGTGCTGACCGGCTCCAACGACGGTCGACTGACGATCGCACCGCCCTGCAATACCTCCGGGGAGGACGCTGCGGGCGCGCTCGAACTCGTCGATGAGGCGTTGACGGCGACGGCTGCCGCGCTGGGCGTGTGAGCTACCCGACGTAGAGCTCGGCCAGCGCCGTGGCCTGCGCGGTAGAGGCGGCCACGCGGCGAAGCTGCGCCAATCGCACGCGCTTGTCGAAGAGGTCGTCGTCAAACGTGTGCAGCATCGTCGTCATCCACCACGAGAAGTACTCGGCCTGCCACACCGTGCGCAGCGCGTCGTCGGTGTAGCGACGCAAGGCCGACTCATCGCCCTTGGTGAGCTGCGCCGTCAATGCGGTCGCGAGGAGGCGCACATCGCGAATGGCCAGGTTCATTCCCTTCGCGCCGGTGGGCGGAACGATGTGCGCCGCGTCCCCGGCGAGGAACAGCCGGCCATGCTGCATGCGCTCACCCACGTAGGAGTGCAGCGGGGCGATCGAACGCTCGAAGATCTCACCCCGCGTCGGTTCCCAC